>JAJZPK010000054.1 GCA_021811205.1 Pseudomonadota bacterium | reverse complement strand
TGCCGTTGGGACTTCGGTCCCGGAGCGCTTCCCCCCCTTTGGAGAAGCGCCCCTGAATTCAAGTGAAAAGATTGGCCATATCGATCAATTGCGCTGCCACTTCGACAAGCTTCACATTCTTGTCCATGGCCGCTTTACGCAAGATCCTGTAAGCCTCTTCCTCACTGCAATTTTTCTGCTGCATCAAAATGCCTTTTGCACGCTCGACGACCTTCCGGTCCGCCAGCTTGCCCTGCATTGCCTCGATCTCGCTCATCAGCGCCTGGTGCGCTTCGAAGCGGGCGACTGCGACATCGACCAGGGCCCTGATGCGATCGCCTTTCAATCCGTCGACGACATAAGCCGATACGCCCGACCTGATCGCTTCCCGGATCTTCTCCCTGTCGCCGTCATGCGTGAACATCACGATAGGGCGGGGCGCATCCCGGCTCAGCAAACAGATATCTTCCAGGCTGTCCCGGCTGGGCGAATCCGTTCCGACGATGATGACGTCGGGACCCGCTTTCTTCACCGCCTCGTGAAGATTTTGCGTGCCCGAATCCTCGGATACGATTTCATAGCCGTTATCGAGCAGCACGCCGTTCAGGAGGGCGCGTCTTTCCTCGTCCTCGTCGATCAGCATCACTCGCAACATGGCTCGCCTCGAAAGTTCTCATCGAGGACCAGCAATGTTCATGCCATATGTGGCCTGCAGCACAAACAGCCGATCAGCGCCCATTTTCGGCAAGGCCTGAAGAATCTTCTGCACCAAATCGGTGTGAGCGCCCTGTCTGCAGCACTCAATCAGTGCGATCTACTTCCACTGCCTCTCATATTTCTTATCCGATAGAGTGTCACTGTGCTTGAGCGGTCGTTACAGCACATTACTTCCCCAATAATTTCAGTGTGTTCACGTTCATTGTCTATAATTTTTTTTACCGTCTTGTTCCTTCTTTCAAGAGATAGGGAATTGCCGTTTCCGAAACTAAACTCAGCACTGCTTGTCGGCATGCTGTCCAGGCAAGTCATGAGGATTCTGATCTGTCGAAGATCTTCGGGCGGAGGGCTTCGCGGGTCAAGCTTGGACAGCCCCTCTACCCCTTTATGGTGTTCCGATATTTTTGCATGAATGGCTTTCCGAATTCCATCAACTTCGTTTTCAAAATCCTTGAATACGTCATTGCTAAAAATTGCAATAATATCCAGCCAGGCGCCTGTGTCCCGTTCATACCGATGGACTATCCTAAATTCCTTCATCAACCCAAGTGAATTGAGATAATTTCTAAGATGGGAACTGAATTGGGCTGTTTTTTCCTCTAGTTTGGAGAAATCAACGAAAGAAAGAGCGCATTGAATGAAGTAGCATTTATTCGTGTCGTATTTACATACGACGGGTTGTCACACTATGCTCGGATATGTGCTATCTATTAAGAGTCGAATTCTAAAAATTACCATTATTATCCATCATTCAACACTTAAAGGAGTCATCATGGCAACTGTAAAATCAGCCAAAAGGGCAGGAAACAATTCAGTTTCAACCAAATCTTCCCGCCAGAAATTTAGCCCTGAACAGCGCAACCAGATGATTGCGGAAGCAGCATATTTTTATGCCGAGAAACGAGGATTCTTCGGCGGGGATCCCATGGATGATTGGCTGACTGCTGAAGCGGAAATCGACAGCATTTTCGAGATACCTATGCATCACTGACAGTACGGTTTTTAAAAAGATGGTCTAAACTTTGAGTAGCGCCTGTTCTGGCGCGTCCAACAATTCCCCCGGGTCTCTCCGGGGGTTTTTTCCAGACAACCAGACGAATCAATCGTCTGAGGAATTTATTCTCCTGGAGAGATCCTTTCCCGGCTTGAAGCGTGGAACGAATTTTCCAGGTACATAGACAGGTGCACCATTTGCAGGGTTATGCGCTTTGCGAGCTTGGCGGTAGGTAACACCGAATACTCCGAATCCACGGATTTCGACACGTCTTTGCTCGGAAATATTTTTGGCAATGGCATCAAGGATGCTATTCACAGCAAAGTTTGCATCGATCCGGCTGACATTCTGTCGGACGGCAATGATCTGAATTAGGTCGGATTTGGTCATGGAACTGATGATAATCGATGTGAGTTCAAAAATAAAACGAGAATGAGTGTGCCATCCCCATGTCTTGGCCCACTGTCACTTCCGAGTACGGGAACTGGTGCGCGAGACCTGTGAAGCATTTGAGATTAGGATAGTGAGAGGGGTGGTGAGCAAGGATCACGTGCATATACTGGTGAGCTGTCCGCCGACAATGGCGCCGAGCGAGATTATGAGACGGATCAAAGGGCGCACGTCGAGCAAGCTGTTTGAAGAGTTTCCGCATCTGAAGAAGAGATATTGGGGTAGACATTTTTCAAAATATGGCAGGATGAAGGGCCGCTTTTGCTCCTACGAGCTGCATTTGCTCAACAGCACCCGCCATGCATCTGGATGGGCGGGCATTTGACCGTCCCATAGGAACAAAACACGCAACAATCGCCAGGCTTGGGTCGCAGCATGGTATGGCAGTGAGTGCATTCGTAAAAATAGAGACAGGAATCCGTGGGCATGATTTCGGTTTTCGCAAATCCGCAATGCGGGCAGGTGAGCAACGATTCGAGAACGGCATTTTCCATGGTCAATTGTCCCGCTGAGGAAATTTGCCTGAGACCTGTCTCAGAAAGTCCATTTGCCGACTGAAGTTTCTGCACCCTTTGCACATCATCAGATGAAGGCGCAATCCCATTCTTTGGGGCATGGGAAGTTCCTTGTCCATACGCATGGACATCAATTCAGTCGCTTGCTTGCAATTCAGCATTCCTGTCCTCCTGACTTGAACCAGCGCTCGTCGAGACAGAGCCTCAGGCCCATGCGGGCACGATGCAGCACCACCCAACAATTGGTCGAACTGATCCCCAGTTCCTTACAGATTTCATCGGTTTCCATCCCAAGCATTTCCCTCATCATGAAAATTCTTGCAGTGTTTTCCGGCAGACGGGTCAGGCAGATTTCGAATATCTGCCAGAACTGCTGATCGGAAGCGCTCTTTTCGGGATCCCCCCAGGTGGATGGACGGGAATCATCCTGCCAGAGCCCATTCGCGTCGAACAGATCGTCATAGGCATGGTCGGGGATGTCGACAATCTCCGACGATGGGGTACGAATCCTGTCCCGGATGATGTCGACGATCTTGTTCTTCAGAATGCCGAACACCCAGGTCTTGAGCCTGGACCGGTTGTCGAACGACTTCCGGTTGGATAGCGCGGCGGTCAAGGCTTCCTGAACCGCATCCTCGGCCACCGAATCGTCTCTGAGCTGCAGCCTGGCGAACTTGAGCATGTCGCCGTGCAGCGAAGCAAGGTCATTTTCCATTTTTAAAGCATATCACTTCAATTCCAGTGTAAGGAATTCCGATCGGGTGCGACTAATGATCAGGAAGGATAAAAACTTCCCGTAACAATTTAGGTGCTTATTACTTCAGGAGAATGAACATGTCGCAAACATGCAAAACGGAAGAAGGAAAATGCGGAACCTGTGGCGGACACAAAGCCGCGATGATGATGCTTGCATTCGTGGTGGTCGCTGTCCTTGCAGGTGCTGCTTCGATGTACTTTGGCAAGTGATCCTTTAACAATTCAAAGGCGGAGGAATTTATGTCACTCATGTGCTCGATGAATGGATGCAAGCAGAAGCAGGGCATGTGCATCCACGAAAAAATGATGATGGCGCTGGTCGGCGTAGTCGCCATGATCGGTGCGATCTGGCTAGTCAAGTAAACGGCTTATGTAAGGAATTTGGGTCAGGCCAACTTCCAATGCACGAACTGGCTCCATGGAATAGATTACAGGATTTACATCGGAGCTCAAGTCTTCAGAAATTGGGCAACTGTGCGAGCAAAAGAGTTCACATCGATGGGTTTGTCGATGTAGCCATCAAAACCGCTTGCCAATAGCTGTTCGCGCTCACCTTTCATGGCACTGGCCGTCAGCGCGACAATGGGAATGTGCTGCGTCTGAGAATTTGACTTGATTTGCTTCATCGCTTGCCTGCCGTCCATCACAGGCATCCGCAGATCCATCAGGATCAAATCCACTGGCTCCGATTCGGCTATTGCAACAGCATCCCTGCCATTGGCTGAGCTCAGAATCTCGTGTCCTGCCAACTCAAGTGTGATGCAGGTCAGCTGCAGGTTCAGCTCATTGTCATCAACCACCAGGATTCTGCTCATGATTCGGCCTCGTCGAAATATACGCAGCAATCACCGCCGGATTGGGTAGCCATTGCCATGCGAATTTTCAGCTGAGCCTCAAGATCGTCAGGATTGAAAGCGCCGATGCCGAATTGCACGCATCCGAACGATGCGGTGAAATGCCCGTTTTCTCCGCCTGGAAGGGGGAATTTCTGGATGCGTATGCGCAGTCGCAGTTTTTCGGCAACACGCTCCGCGATAGCCCTGGTGGTTCCAGTCAAGATCAGCAAGAATGAAGACTCGCTGTTCCGAATGAGCACGTCGCCTTTTCGGGTCACGACATTCACCAGCTCGACAACTTCTTTGAGTGCGGCCACACCCCAGCGCTGACCATGCTTCTCCACATAGGCTTCATAGTCATCCATCTGCCAGCCGACCAAGGAGAACGTCTGGCCATATCGTTCGGCCCGATTGCATTCCTGCGCAAGGCGCAGCTGTTTGTAACGCAGATTGTAGCAGCGCAGCACACTGTCCATCAGTCTTGCCTGGACCGGGTACAGCAATTCCATGGAGCGCAGTTCTCGCAGCAAATCGGTGCGGCTGGTGGAGCCTTTTGTTAGTACCTTTTCCACTTCCTGACCAAGACGCATCACCTCTTCGCGCGTCAGATCCTTGGCCGAGAAAATGACCACTGGAATATCGCAGGCAGTCGGATGGCGCTTCAGTTCCTCGACCACCTCGAAGCCGCTGATACCCGGCATCATCAAATCCAGTATGATCAAGTCCGGATCATGCTCGATAGCCGCCTGAATACCATCCTGACCATTGGCGGCCAAAAGGAGGCGATAACCCTGACCACGAAGACATTCCTTGATGTATTCGCGCACGCTGGATTCATCGTCGATCACAAGTACAGTCATGCCTGGAGCATGAGGACTTTGGCGCCCATGACGGGTGATCAGGTTAACCAGGTCGTTCTTGGACACCTGTTTGTCCATGGTATCGACAGTGCCAAGCGAAAAACTTGGCGCTCCGGCGTCGCCGCCAAGCAATACTATCGGAATATGACGTGTAGCCTTGCGAGAACGCAGCAGGTGCAGCTGACTGTAAATATCCACCGGGTCGTCCGGAATGCCGACCATGATCAAGAAAGGGCATTTCTCTTCGGCCATCTGCTCCACATGGCTCAAATCGCAGATTTCACCTTGGTAGCCTTCTTCCCGAAGGATGGAGGAAACTGTCGCCGCGCGAGCCTTGTCTTCATCGATGATCAGAATGACAGGCAGTTCCACCAATTCTGGCACCTCTTCTTCGATCTCAACCACTTCCATCGGCACTTGCGATTCCAATGCTATCGCCTGATATCCTTCTGCGGCTATCGCAGCAGACATATTTTCAGTGACCACTATTCGAACTGGGAGCGTGAAGGCAAACAGACTGCCTTCGCCCGGCGTGCTTTCCGCCCGGATCGAGCCGCCCTGCATCTCGAGCAACCGTCTCACAAGGGTCAACCCCAGCCCTGTACCGCCGAATTCGCGCGTCAATCCACCTTCTGCCTGGACAAATGGCTGAAAAATTCGCTCGAGATCGTCCGGCTCGATACCGATGCCGCTATCCTTCACCCAACCCTCGAGCATTGCAGTGGAATCGCTGCCCTTGATGGAGAAACCAGCCTCAATACGTCCTCCTTCCGGAGTGAACTTGATTGCGTTTCCGATCAGATTGACCCACACCTGCTGCAGCTTGCCCGCATCCAGATAAGCGGTTCGGTCTACTTCAGGCATGATAACAGTGACCTCCAGTTTCTTTTTGTCCAGTAGCGGCCTGAGTTGGTTAATCGTGAATTTGAGTATGGTGCCTGGAATTACAGGTTCATGATGTATCTCCAGCATCCCTGCTTCGATCTTGGACAGATCCAGCAAACTGTTGATCAAGTCCAGCAGACGCTTTCCACTCACATTGATATGGTCTATGTATTCCTTGTATTTGGCTGGCAGATCCTTTGCCTGAACCAGGAGCAGATCGGAAAAGCCGATAATCGCATTCAAGGGCGTGCGTAGTTCATGACTGGTGTTGGCCAGGAACTGGTTTTTTGCATCGCCGGCATGACGCAGCTCGTCATTCATCAGCTCGAGCTCGATTTCATGGCTGCGCAGCAGGCGATTGGCATTGACCAGCTCACTCGTGCGTGCGGCCACACGATTCTCCAGTTCGGAGTTTGCTTCTTGCAGGCACTCGAACTGTTGGGCATTGGACAAGGCTACTGCGCAGCTTGAAGCCAGCATGCGGACGACAGATTCGTCGTCGTCCGAGAATGGCTGTCCATTTTCCTTGTCCGTCAGATAAAGCGCCCCGATCATCTGCCCGGCAAATTCGATCGGTGCACCAAGGAATGTGGTCATGAGCGGGTGGCCTTCCGGAAATCCGATGGATTTCGGATGACTGGAAATATGAGCGGCACGCACGACCTGACGGTCTTTCCATAAGAGGCCAAGCAGGCCCATTCCCTGCGGTGGATGCCCCGCTAGTTTTTCCATTTCAGAATTGTCCATTCCGAGAGGAATGAATTGCTTTTCGCCGTCCTTCAGATAGGAAAGCATGGCGTAACGCGCTCCGGTCAGTTGCATGGCCAATTCACCGATTCGCCTCAGCACAACGTCATCCACAAGTTCGCGCGATAATCCTATGACCGCTTCTGAAATGCGCCTCTGCCGGTCCGTCTGCTGCTGCAGATGGTTCACCAGTTCATTGAACATATTTGCCAGGCTTCCCAACTCGTCTGCGCGGTCCAGCTTCACGCGGTAAGCCTTGTCCCCATCCTCGATCTTCTTTGCACCTGCCTCCAGCAAGCCGACAGGGCGGACCACTTCGCGCTTCAGAAGCCACATCAATGTCAACGCCATCATCAGGATAACCGCAACCACCGAGCCAAGAATTTCCTTGCGCTGATTGTCGATGGCGTTGATCTGAGCACCCACCGGAACAGACAGCCTGAGCACGCCGCGCACGGGATTGACAGGAGTTCCGTCGTAGCCGTGGCATTTCAGGCACGCATTCTCAATGCGGATCGGCAACATCAGGGTCAAATGGCCGTTCTCGACAATTCTGGCCTCGGTTCCGGAAGCGGCCTTCTCGAAAAATTTCAAGCTTGATGGAGGGACCGTTTCAGGTTTGAAGTTTCGATCATGATGTTCGAAGCGCTTCTTGCCCAGCCAAGCGTTGACGCGGTCAATGGTGGCATTGTCGACGAAAGCCTCGGTACCGTCGCGGCGAAAGACGCGCACATCATCGAAGTTGGTCGTCTCCCTGACCCGCTTCAACCAGTCGTGCGCAATTGGCCCCTCCCCGGACAGCATGATGGATTTCAGACTGGCTTCGAGCGCAAGCGCAGACTGCTCTGTCGACTGCTCCACCTGCCTTACAGCCTGACCATGCTCGATCCGGCTGAGCCATGTCAATTCGCCTGTCAGCAGCAATGCCAGCACTGCCCCTAAAGTTAGGCTTAAGCGCAATCCCAGTTTCGATCTAAACATGTTCTCCCATTTCCTTTGAGGAAATCGTATTTTTTCGTCATGGCAGCCGCCCCACTTGGCCAGATAGATACGCTCCGACTACATCCAGAAGCCTACGAGCCTCCACAGGCTTGGGCAAAACTGCCGCCGCCCTTGCATTTCGTGCGGCTTGAGCGACATCAGGGCGATCATAAGCTCCCGTCACCACGATGATTGCCATGTCGCATGGATCATGATCGTCTCTGATCCGGCGCAATACTTCGAGACCGTTTACCCCGGGCATGAGAATGTCGAGCACCAGCACGTCCGGCCGCCATGAACCGATTTTCATCAGCCCAGAGTAGCCGTCGTGTATGCATTGGATATCAGCATGGCAGTCGGCATGCTCAAGTATCGCTCTATGCAATGCACATACAGATGGATCGTCATCGACTATGAGCATTCGCGCTGGCGTTTCCCTGCCTCTTCCCGGAATCGGCATACCATTCGCTTGCATGAATCCATAGAGATCTTCTTGTGAAATTCTCCAGTGGCCACCAGGCGTACACACCCCCCGCAAAGCGCCGCTGCTGATCCAGCGTTTGACGGTATTCAGGCCAACTTCTAGTATTCGCGCAGCTTCTCCAGTCGTGATGTAAGCCATAAAGCAACCTCCTGAAAGAAGTATAATGGATAATATGGACATTTTAAATAGATTGGTTAAAATGTCCTTTCCGCGATCAACATGCGTAAACAACGAAAAAGGTTTACCCGAAAGGAACTCTGATGAAATTCAGCGCCATTTCCTTCAAGATTCAGATTGCAGTGCAGTCCATTCTGTTACTTGTAGGCATTGCCATCGCGGTTTCTTTACTATGCCGTCGAAAGAAATTCCATGCGCCAAGGGGAAGAGAACAAGATCAAGGCATATTGGCTGATGGCGTGATCAACGGCGCGAACATGCTGATGATCAACGGAATCATCAGCGATGTGGTGCAGAGGAAGCTCTTCATCAAGAAAATGGGTTCGAG
Source organism: Pseudomonadota bacterium (assembly GCA_021811205.1). The sequence goes on along the minus strand of JAJZPK010000054.1, from coordinate 4,151 downwards.
CCCCAACATCAAATCCCTGAGGCTGATCAGAAACAAGTTGGTGCAAAAGCAATTCGGCATGGGGCTGCCAGAAGAACAACCTGCTGCTGATGACGAAAGGCAGTCTCTGGAAGATGGCAAAACGCGTTTCAAAATCGAGGGCAATTTGCTTCACGGAATCGTTCCCTACACTGAGAGTCACAATTTCCGGGGAACTGACTGCCTCATGTGCCACAACGTGCCTGTTGGTTATCACAACGGTGCCTCGGTCATAGATCTGGACATCTCGAGCGATCAGGCCAAGCTTGCCCGGCTTGCGTGGATTTCCGCCATTGTCCTGATCGCCGCTCAGAGCGTGCTCTGGCTGCTGATCCGCTTCATTCTCGCCAAACTGGTTTCTGCCCCTGCAGACAAAATGCGCACAGCAATTCAGGATATCGTGAAGACCGGAGAATTCACGCGGCGCGTCGAAGTCAACTCCGAAGATGAATTGGACAGACCAGTCGTGCATTCAACGAACTGATGGCCAGCCTTCAGCAATCGTTCAGGCAAATTCATGACGGCATCGAAAAGCTCTCCGAATCATCCCATGCGCTATCGACATCCTCGCATCAGGTCGCAACCGGATCATCTCACCAAAGCGATGCCACTTCATCGATGGCGGCAACCGTCGAGCAGATCGTGGTCAGCATCGGCCACATTTCGGAAGGAAGCCAGCAGGCCATGCGGCTCTCCGAGCATTCAGGCGAGCTTTCCGAGCGAGGAAGCAACATCATTCACCAGACCTCGGAGGAAATGAAGCGGATCGCGGAAGTGGTGCAGGAAACATCGCGCTCCATAGAAAACGTCGGAGAACAGTCGGCCCGGATTTCCTCCATCGTCGAAGTGATCAGGGAAATTGCCGATCAGACCAACCTGCTAGCCCTGAATGCCGCCATCGAAGCTGCGAGAGCCGGGGAATTGGGCAGAGGATTTGCCGTCGTGGCGGACGAGGTTCGCAAGCTTGCGGAACGAACCGGCAATGCCACTGCCGAGGTTGCGACCATGATCGATTCCATGCAGCAAGCCTCGAGAACCTCGGTCGACAACATGGCGACCATGGTAGATCAGGCCAATCACGGCGTGGAACTGGCCGCACAGGCAGGTGATGCCATCAATCAGATCAGGGAAGGGTCCGTCCAGGCCGCCACGACGGTAAAGGAGATTTCGAATGCATTGAATGAACAAACCATAGCAAGCAACGACATCGCCACGCATATCGAAAAGATCTCTCAAATGACAGAAGAAAATACTGCCGCTTCAGAAGCCACAGCGGAAGCAGCCGATCACCTCGAACAGTTGGCCGAAGATATGCGCACCACGATCAACAAGTTCAAGATTTGAACTCAAGAGACACAACAACGATGATACCTTTTTCTGACGCATCAGAAGGCATGGCCAGGAGCAGAGTGCTTGTCGTGGATGACGATCGTCAAACACGTTGCTTGCTGGAAAGCCTCCTCGAACTCGAAGGTCTTGACACTGCTTTGGCCGAAAATGGTCGGCAAGCTTTAGAAGTCGTGAAAGCCTTCAGGCCCCATTTGATATTGCTGGATCTTATGATGCCGGACATGACGGGGTATGAAGTGGTTGCCAAACTCAAAATGGATCCGGATACCCGGACCATACCGGTCGTCCTTGTCACCGCTCTGGAAGATCGGGCATCGAAGCTGCAAGGATTGCATGCAGGTGCGGAAGAATATCTAACCAAGCCGATTGACCCCATGGATCTGCAAATTCGGGTACGCAATCTGCTGCGACTGAAGGAATTCAGCGATTTTCTGGAACGCCACAACCAGATACTGGAAACCAGGGTACGGGAGCGCACCCGCGCATTAGAAGACTCATTCATAGAATCGATCTCCACACTGATTTGTGCAGCGGAATTCCGTGATGACGAAACTGGCGAACATGTGAAAAGAATAAGCCACTACAGCTATGAACTGGCGAAACAACTGGGGATGGACCAGGAGTTCTGTGACATCATCTTTTATGCCAGCCCCATGCACGATATCGGAAAGATAGGCATCCCCGACCATATCCTGTTGAAGACCGGAGGTCTCGAGCCTGCTGAATGGACGATCATGAAGAGCCATACCACCATTGGAGCCCAGATTCTATTGAATAACTCCTCTCCTTACTTGAAGATGGGGTATGAAATCGCGCTGGGCCACCATGAGCGATGGGATGGCAGCGGTTATCCAGGAGGCATCAAGGGAGAGGCAATCCCCTTGTCGGCGCGCATCATGCAGCTCGCGGATATCTACGATGCCCTTCGCAGCAAACGCCCCTATAAGCCTGCATTCGAGCATGAAAAAGCCATGGACATCATTTTCAATGGGGATGGCCGCACCAGCCCATCCCACTTCGATCCGGCAGTGCTGGATGCATTCACAAAATGTGCCGATATTTGCACGGAGATATTCAATGCGCAGAGTCCGCTAGAGGAGAAATAGAAGATGAATCCACGCCCCGATCTGGAAGGAGCAACCGTTGGACAACAATGATTCATTTGGCGAGGAATTGGAGCGGTCGATAAAAAGCATCGGGATTCCTTCACGTCCCGGCATATTGCTCGAACTCGAAAAAGAGATAAAGAAGGACGACCCTGATTTTCGCAAAATCGAGCAGCTTGTCGTGAGCGATGTCGGGCTTTCAGCCATGCTCTTGAAGACCATCAATTCCCCGGCCTATGGTATGCGCAACAAGGCATCCACCATCAACCAGGCCATCTCCATTCTCGGCCTATCCACACAGAGGTGGTCCCGGTAGATTGGACAGTTTTTCGGGTTTGTTAAGTGGAAACCTCACGGGTAAAGCCTACGCTGCTTGTTGCAGAGTCGGCAAGCTCTCACAGTAGAACTCATCCGGCGTTTTGTCGTCAAGCGACGAGTGCGGCCTGAGCTGGTTGTAGCACGTGAAATATCGCTGCAAACCTTCCTTGGCGGCGCTTACGGTGTCGTAGGCATGGAGATAGACCTCCTCGTACTTGACGCTTCGCCACAGTCTTTCTACAAACACGTTGTCACGCCAACATCCCTTGCCGTCCATGCTGATCCGGATGTCATGTCCTTTCAGCAATTCGGTGAACTCCTGGCTGGTGAACTGACTGCCCTGGTCAGTATTGAAGATTTCTGGCTTGCCGTATCGAGCGATCGCCTCCTCAACGGCTTCGACGCAGAAATCCGTCGTCAGCGTGTTCGACAGCCGCCAGGACAGCACTCGTCGGCTTGCCCAGTCCAGCACCACGAACAGATAGATATAGCCCCGCTTCATTGGGATGTAGGTGATGTCAGCCGCCCAGACGTGGTTTGGACGGCTGATCTCCAAATTGCGCAGCAGATAGGGGTAAATCTTGTGTTCCGGGTGCGGCTTGCTGGTGTTGGGCTTGCGGTAAAGCGCCTGAATGCCCATCCGCTGCATCAAGGTCTTGACACGCTTCCTGCCAATCGATTTACCTTCCCGCTTGAGTATTCGGCTCAACATCCGTGCTCCGGCATAAGGCATCTCCAGATGCAGTTCGTCGATCCGGCGCATCAACGCCAGGTCTTCTGTCGAGATCGGCTGCGGCTGATAGTAAGCTGTCGAGCGAGCCAGTTGAAGAATCTCACATTGCCGGGATAACGGCAGCTCATGATTACGGTCTATCATTTCCTTGCGCTCAGCAATCCCGCCTTGGTGAGCGCGCTTTCTAAAAAATCGTTCTCCAGCGTCAGCTGCCCGATCTTGGCATGCAGCTCCTTCAAGTCCGGCCCAGGCTTCGGCTTCGTGCCGCCAAATACCTCCGACGCGCGCTCTGTAAGTTGCCGTTTCCAGTCCGTGATCAGGTTCGGATGGACTTCGAAATGTGCCGCCAATTCGGCCAACGTCCTGTCTCCCTTGAGCGCGGCCAAGGCTACCTTGGCCTTGAACGCTTCTCCGTGATTCCTTCTCGATCTCTTCATCGCCTTGCTCCTCTGATTTCGCCGTTTCCGGCGTTTGGATTATGCAAGGTTACCACTTAACGCACTGTCCAGTTTTACGGTACCACCTCTCTATATCGTCGGTAAAATTGAAACGAACAATACAGTCTCGGCTAGATCCGGTTCGCCCTATCCTTCAGTTCTTTGCCGGGCTTGAAATGGGGGACTTTC
>JAJZPK010000053.1 GCA_021811205.1 Pseudomonadota bacterium | reverse complement strand
ATTTGATCTAAGTCATAATGTGTCATACTTCATCATTGCGTGACGGAGCCAATGTTGAATCAAAATAATATGCTGAATCAGCTCAAGGTGGTCTGCTCGCTGTGCAGCCTGAGAGAGCTTTGTCTGCCCATCGGCTTCGGTCCAGAAGAGCTGCAGCAGCTGGATGCGCTTGCGGGGAGCAAGCGACCGGTGAAGCGGGGTGAATACCTGTTTCGGACGGGGTCCGATTTCACCTCGATCTATGCCATCCGGGGCGGCTTTTTCAAGACTTCGGTGCTGCATGACGACGGCAGGGAGCATGTCACGGGCTTCCACATGATGGGGGACATCATGGGCCTGGATGCGATCAGCAACGAATATCACGTTTGCGACGCGGTCGCGCTGGAAACGAGCGAGATCTGCGAAATTCCCTTCGAAAAGCTTTCCGAACTCAGCATGATCATGCCTGTTCTCCATCAGAACCTGCACAGGATCATGAGCCGGGAGATCGCTTTCGATCACGAAATCATGCTGATGCTCGGCAAGATGCGCGCGGAAGAGCGTCTTGCCGCTTTCCTGCTCAATTTGTCGCAGCGCTTCTCGGCGCGCGGCTATTCGCCGGCAAGCTTCCAGCTCAGGATGACGCGCGAGGAAATCGGCAGTTATCTCGGCTTGAAGCTCGAGACGGTCAGCCGCATCTTTTCCAAGTTCCAGGAAGAGGGGCTGATCGCAGTGCAGAAGAAGCTGATCGAACTGAAAGACGCAAACGCCTTGAGGCGTCTTCTCGGTGGGTTAGCTTGAAATTCCACCCTTCTTGAGCATCGTGTCGATTTCCGCTTCGGCTGCCAGCCAATGCGCGATGTCGTCGCTATCGCCCGAAGACCCATGCTTTTCTGCGCGAAAATAGGCGGCATCGGAGATCATCTGCTGGCGCATTTCCGGGCTCACGCCGGATGACTTTTTCGTCCTTGTCGCGGTTTTCCTGGGTGTCGCGCTGCTTTTTGCTGCGGTGCCGCGCTTCGCTGTCGTTGCTGCTTTTTCCATCATGCTCTCCTTAGGATAGACGTACAAAGATTAGTTTACGCGCATGATAAAATCAAATTGTGACAAGTGTTTTAAGTTTCATATAAATCTGTAGGGCTATAATCATTTCTGATGTTCAATCGCGATAGGAGAAGACGGTGACTTTCCCGACAGTATGGGCGAAGCAGACGCGTTTTTTGCATTTCGGACTGGCAACGACAGTGAGTTTCCAGTTGCTGATCAGTTTGGTGATGGCTGCTCCCGAAGCCGGAGAGAAGCGCACTGCAATCGAGGCGTTGACGTTCGAAATGCACGAATGGGTGGGCATGCTTGCCGTACTGATTGTCCTTGTTCACTGGGCATGGAGCTTGATTGCAAAGGACAACAGCAATATCCGGTATCTCTTTCCGTGGGGCAGGGAAGGAAGGGCATCAGTTCTGGCCGACATTGCCCTGCTGAAGGCGCGCAAGCTTCCCGAGGGGCGAGGGCGCGGCGGTCTGCCTGGATTCGTCCATGGGCTCGGTTTTCTGGCCGCGACCGGCATGGCGCTGACTGGTGCGATTCTGTTTTTCATCCTGCCCGAAGACGGCTCGAAAAACGATCTCGCCGAATTGATCCATCATGTTCACGGCTTCATCGCCAATTTCATCTGGGCCTATTGGTGGGGGCATATTGCCGCGGCATTCCTGCACAAGAAGATGGGGCATGATACGGTAAAGGCCATGTTCGACCTGAGGTGATGTCGTTATACTGGCACGATTACGAAACGTTCGGAATCGATCCTGCCAGGGATCGTCCAGTCCAATTCGCAGGCATCCGCACCGACGAGGAACTGAACATTGTCGGCGAGCCGCTCGTCCTCTACTGCAGGCCGTCGGACGACATGCTGCCCCAGCCCGAATCCTGTCTGGTAACCGGAATCACGCCGCAGAAGGCGCTCGCTGAAGGACAAAACGAGGCGCAATTCATCTCGCTCATCGAACGCGAGCTCGGCTATCCCGGCACCTGCGGCGTGGGCTACAACAGCATCCGCTTCGACGACGAATTCACCCGGAACAGCCTGTACCGCAATTTCCACGATCCCTATGCAAGGGAATGGCAGAACGGCTGCTCGAGATGGGACATCATCGACATGATGCGGCTGATGCGGGCCTTCAGGCCGGAAGGCATGGCCTGGCCCGTGATTGAAGGGCGACCGAGCTTCAGGCTGGAGGAATTGACCCGCGCCAACGGAATCGCCCACGAAGCGGCGCACGACGCACTGTCGGACGTGAAGGCGACGATAGCACTGGCCAGGCTCGCCAGGAAAACGCAGCCCAGGCTCTACGATTATGTCTACCGCTATCGCGACAAGAAACTCGTCTCCACCCTGCTCGCCCTGCGCATTCCGATCCTGCATGTCTCTTCGATGTATCCGGCCGAATACGGCTCCACCGCCCATGTTCTGCCGGTCGCAACGCATCCGGTCAACAGGAACGAGATCGTGGTCTATGATCTCAGGTACGATCCAGACATCCTGATCGAGCTCGATGCGGAAGAAATCAGGCGCAGGCTTTTTGCGCCAAGGGAAGCGTTCGATGGTGAGCGGATCCCATTGAAGACCATCCATGTCAACAAGTGCCCGATCGTCGCAACCGAAAAGCTGCTCACCCCTGAGATTGCCGAAAGACTGGCCATCGACATCGGAATGGGGCACAAACATGCTGATGCGCTCAAAAAAGCGCCGGGTATGGAAGAGAAACTCGTCGAAGTGTATTCGGGAAGGGATAGACCTGTCCAGACGGATCCGGATCTTGCCCTCTATGGCGGTTTCTTTTCCAATTCAGACCGCGCGAAGATGGACATCGTGCGCGCAACATCTGCCGAAAAACTGGCGAATCTGAATCTGGAGTTCGATGACGAAAGAATTCCCGAGATGCTTTTCCGCTACAGGGCCAGAAACTGGCCGGATACCTTGTCCATCCCCGAGAAGGAAAGATGGGACGCCTTCAGGAAAAGCCGCATCGATCTTGATGCCTATTTCAAGAAAATAGGCATTCTGAGAGACGATGGCGCCGATCCGTCCATCCTGGACCAGCTCGAAGCGTGGGGAAGAAGGCTTACAGCCTGAACAGCTCGAGCCCCAGATCTCCCGTTGAATCGAGTGTCGCCTGGTTGGTGATGACGGCGACGCTGGCTTTTTCAGGAACGAGGTAGCGCCTGCCGACTTCGATCAATTCTTCCAGGGTGACTTTCAAAACCCTTGCCCTGAAACGCCTGCGCTGTTCGGGCGTTCTTCCGAAAAGCGCACTGTGGAAAGCCTGTTTCGCTTCTCCTGCTGGGGAGCCGGGTTTGTCTATGCTCGATATGACACCCAGTATTGCTTCCTCTGCCTGTCTCCATTCGTGCTTTTCGGAGAGCAGCCATTCGATCGACAGGTCGAAGTCGCTCAGCGTTTCCTCGAGCCTCGGGTCCCGGTAGGAAAAGAAGCGGAAGGCTGCGATGTCCGAGTCCTGGCCGGCGCCGCCTCCATATGCGCCGCCCTGTTCCCTGATCGCACGGTGCAGGAAGCCGTTCCTCAAGAAGCCGCCGAGCACGGCGAGCGCAGGCGCATCGACATGGTCAACGGGTACAGTCGGATAGGCCTTTGCGCAGAAATTGACCTGGGTATTGGCGACCCAGAGCTGCTTCGACTGACGCCGCAAGGGCTGCAGTGAGAAAGGCGTGAATGTCTCCCGGGATTGCGCATTTTGCCAGACTGAAGCGAGATTCTCCTTGAAGTACTGCCTGTTGTCTGCTTCGCCGACGGCCAGTATCTGCTTCGGGGAACCCAGAATGGCTTCGTGGATCTGCGCGAAACGGGCGGCGATGTCTTCGATGCGCGCATCGTCGTCGAGCGCATCGTCGAGCGTCTTGAGCGACTGGATGCCGGAAAGCCCGCCCAGCCTGTGGGAGATATCGGCTGCCGGGCTCATGCCGCTTGCAGCGGCTGTCATGGCGAGCGAATGCCCTTGTCCGGTGACGCTCTGCTCGCGCCCTGCGCGTTCCTGGGCGATGATTTCGCGGATACGCGCTGTTTCGTCGAATCGCGCCTTTTCCAGGGTTTCCTGCATCAACGATGAAAGCTTGTCCAGATTCCTGGAAAGCGCCTTGCCGGAAAGGATGAAATAGCCCTTGACCTGCTGCTCGTCATCGATCTTCCCTCGGATCGAAGTATAGGCATGAATGCCGCCCGTGACGGCAGACTGCAGCGCCTGGGTTTCGAGATAATCCCTTCCGCCGCAGCCGAGCTCAGTCAGGCATGAAGTGTAGAGGGGGAGAAGATCGAGGAGGCCGGTGGCGATGTCGGGAAGCTCGACCACGATCTGCTCATAGACGAGGCCGTTCGTTCCCTGGTCGAAAAACGTGGCGGGAAGGCTGCCGGCTGTTTCCCTTGTCCCTTCAGGAATGCTGATTTCCTGAGGGATGTCCTCCAGCCCCACCTTGGGCAGAATTTCAGGATCGTCGTGCATCATCTGGCGTTCTTCCAGCAGGCTTGCGCGCGCGACGACGGCGGCTTTTTCCTGCCCATCCATGCATGACTTGATGGCGGCTAGACGCGCTTTTTCCGCTGCTGCGCGTTTTTCCGCAAGCTTGTCGTCCGGCTTCAATGTCAGGCGGACCCTGTGCATGTTTTCAAGCAGGCATGTCTTGACCAGCTTCTGGACGAAATCGGGTTCCCTGATTTCGCTCCTCAGCTTTTCGATCACAGGGTCGATGTCCAGGGCGGAAACCGGGTCTCCGCCGTGTATCGCCTGGGGAAGGGCGTGCAGTATGAGTTGCAGTCCGTAAGGATGCCCGTCCCCGCTGATTTCGCGCTGGGAAAGCTCGATCTGGTGCAGGGCGGCTTCGATGCTCTCGTAGGGCACGCCTTTTTCGGCGACTTCGTTCAAGACATCGAAAACGAGATCTTCTACCGCTTGCGCATGCTCGGGTTCGGAGCCTTCCAGACCGCAAATGAAGGACAGCTCCTTGTTCGAGTCTTCAAGTCCGCAGAGCGGGGAGGGAGCGGTGCCGAGATCTGTCGTCTCCAGCGCATGGCGCAATGGGGAAGCGCCGTTCTCCAGCAGGACGCTGGACAAAAGATGCGCCTTGAGGAGCGACTCGAGATCGGTGCTCTTGCCGAGCAGCCATGCGACGACGATATGGGTCTTTCCTTCGATCTCGTCGCAGGCGTAGCTTTCTTCCACGTTGACGGGCGCGCAGTAGCGCTTCTCGTCACCCACCTCGATTTTTCTGTCCAGTTGATCGAACCGGCAGAGCGCCTGTTCGTCGAACATCTTGTGGTGCTCGAAGGCGGGTATGTCGCCGTAGGTCATGAAGACCGAATTCGAAGGATGGTAATGGGTATGGTAGAACGCCTTGAGTTCCTCGTAAGTGAGATCGGGGATCGATTCGGGCGCGCCGCCGCTGTTGTAATGGTAGGTCGAAGACGGGAAAAGATAGGTGCACAGGGTGTGCCAGAGCGCATTGACGGGGGAGCTCATCGCGCCTTTCATCTCGTTGTAGACCACCCCTTTGAAGACGAGGTCGCTGCCGGTATCCCCGCTCTTTTCGAATTCGACCCTGTGCCCTTCCTGGGCAAAATCGAGCGGGTCGAGTCTCGAGAAGAACACGGCGTCGAGATAGACCTCCATGAGGTTTCTGAAATCCTTCCTGTTCTTGCTGGCGAAGGGGTAGGCTGTCCAGTCGCTTGAAGTGAAGGCGTTCATGAAGGTGTTGAGCGAGCGCCTGATCATCATGAAAAAGGGATCGCGCACCGGATAGCGTTCGCTGCCGCATAGCGCTGTGTGCTCGAGTATGTGCGCCACCCCGGTGGAATCCGTCGGGACGGTGCGCAATGCGACGAAAAAGACGTTCTCCGGATTGTCGGAGGCGAGATGGAAGTGCTGGGCACCTGTTTTCTTGTGCCTGTATTCTTCGACGGTGACGTTCAGCGAATCGATCTTCCTGGTTCTCAGGAGTTCAAAAGCGGGATGGGTCATGCTGCGAAATTCCTTTGGTAGATGGTTCATTCTACCTTGGCCGAAGCATGCTGACAAAGCTGGGTTATAATTTCCGTGAATTCACTCAGGAGAGGAAAATGGAGGAAAAGGAGAATGTTCCGAAAAAGGGAACGGGACCGAATTGGCTGGCCCTGGGGCTGCAGGTGTTTGCCGCGATCGTCGTGTTCAACATCATTGCGGCGCTCGTGTTCTATTTCTTCATCTCGCCGCACATGACGCAGCACATGCTGACGCAGCACTAAAAAAACACGCCACCTCCGCTATGGCTCGAAGCGGAAGATGGCGTGGAACGGAGCAACTCAAGAAATTTTGAAGCTTAGAAGTTCACCTGGCCTTGCAGGAACATGCCGTTTTGACGCGTGTAGCCATTCGCCACGGGGGCGACCGTGCCCAGATTGACATAGGCTGCGGTCAGGGTGAAGTTCTTGCTGGCGATGTAGGCGACATGGAAATCGTATGCTGAATTCTGATCCAGATACCCAGCCTGCCCAGTACCAGTCAATGCATAGTTCGGCTGCCTGCGGTACTCGGCACCGACCACCACGTTGGATGCGGCAAAGATTTCGGCCGACAATTCTGGCTCGATCTTGTAGCTGGTGCTTGCGCCAGCAATATTGCCACCGCCAAAGCCCAGGAGGCCAAGCGCATTGGCCTTGGTTGCGCGCAATACGCCATTCAGCAGCACGTTCTTTCCGCCGATATTGAAGATCTTGCTCGCTACGCCATAGACGTCGGTGCTGGAGGTGTTGACGCCCAGCGCAGTATTGAGCGTGCTGGCCAGATTGCCAGAAGCTTTCTTGTAGACGGCGCCGAGGGCAAACTGGGGCATCGAATCGCTCATGTCGTTGAGCTTCACCTTGATGCCGAGGTTGTCCACATTGTCGGTGTTGTTCCCGGCAAGCGCGCCACCGGCGTTCAGCACCGAAGCATTGTCGTTCAGCATGTTGTGCGCCCAGGAAACTTCCACTCTGTTGGCGATGCTGGTGTTGACGGCCAGGCTGTTGATATCCAGGTTCTGGGTGGCGAGATGGGTGATCGCCACGTTCGGGCCGGAAGAGAGCAGCGCCCAGGGCACCAGGCCTCCGCCATTCTGACCGTCGATGTTGGTGACTGCGTGAGCGCTGGTTGCGGCCAGCAAGCAGGCGATTGCCCCTACTCCAGTAATCTTCTTCATAATGACTCCTGATTTATATTGGTTTGAATGTCGCTTTGTCGCGGCAAGGTGAATTCTATAAGGACGGCAAATTTTCCGATTTGATCCAGATCAAAAGAAATGCTCGAATTCCTGATAAGATTCCGTTATCATTCGCGATGCCGGATTTGTGTCGGTTGAGTTTAAAAGTTTTTTTCAAGGAAATGCATGGAACATCCATCTTATAGTGAGTTGCGAGATCTCAAGCTGCAGGCGGTGCGTCAGGCGATATCGCCCGAGTGCTACAAGCGCTCGATACCGCGCGCGCTATTCTGGTATGTATTTGATTTGACTATCTATCTTGGCGCGATCAGCGGCGTGTTCCTGGGTCAGGGCACCTTGTCCAAGCTGTTTTTCGGCCTTATTGCAGGTTGCGCCGTTGCGTTCATGTTCGTCTGGGCACACGATGCAGCGCATGGCACCCTGTTCAAGAGCAAACGTGTGGCGGAAGTGCTCGGCACGGTGTTCATGCTGCCTTCCCTCAACATGTACAGGCTCTGGTCTTACGGTCACAACAAGGTGCACCACGGATTCACGTCTTATACGCCGATAGACTGGATATGGCGTCCTTTGACGCCTGCCGAGTACGCAGCCAAATCGCCTCTCCAGCGTCTTGTCTACCGTCTGGAGCGCAGTCCTTATACCTGCGCGTTGCATTATCTGCTGCGCGTCTGGTGGGCCGGCATGGTGACGTTCAAGCCTGATCCCAATCTGCGGGAGAGGCATATGTTTTCGATTTCCAAGGTGGTTACCCTGGTTTTCTTCCTGGCTTATTCCTACTTCGCCTACCATCACGCGGGCGGGTGGCTGGGCGTGTTTGCAGCAGTGATTCTGCCTTTTGTGGTGTTCAATTATTTCATTGCGCTGTTCGTTTTCCTGCATCACACCCATCCGGACATTCCTTATTTCGACGACAGGAAGGAATGGAGCAATACGATTGGGCAGCTCTACTGCAGCACCATCGTGCGCTGTTCTGCGCTTAGCGAAATCCTGATCCACAACATCATGATCCATATCCCGCACCATGTGGACAACAGGATTCCCTTCTACCATCTGAAGCGCGCCTATCGCGATCTCAAGCGCGATTACGGTCAGTATTTCCATGAATACCATTTCCGCTTTTCGACGGTATTCGGGATTTTCAAACGCTGCAAACTGTACGACTACGAGCAGAAGATATGGTACAGCTTCAGGGAAGCTGCAGTGCTTCGTCTCAATCCCATGCTGAGGAAGCCTGCCTGATTCAGGCGATTAGGTTTTACGGCGCGCACTTGTCCCTGGCTATCAGCTGACGGCGGAGCGCGCCGGCGTTTTACTCCCGCGCAGCGGGACGGGCTGTACCACTTTCTTCATCTCCCGCACCATCCTTTCGTCAACCCGGTTGACTGCCTCTGAACCGGCGGCCTCATCGTGCTCGTCATGGCCGAGCGCCAGCCTGCCTTTTCAAAGAGGCTGCGTGAAACCTGTCGATGAATGAATGCCATCGTCGAAGCCGATCCGGTTAAGAGTGTCTTAAGCGTAGTTGCATAAGCTAGGCGGCAACTCTGGCAAAGATAGGAAAAATGCAATGTCTGCAGCCATGTTACAGGTCGAAGATTCGCGCATGAATGAATTCGTGAAAACGCAAAATACAGCAATCGACAAGCGTTTTCATGTCTCCTTTTCCGGTCCTGAAGCTGAAGACAGGGAGGAAATCGAGCGCTTCATCTACAATTCTTTCAAGCTGGCTTACGGGGCGCATGTACATCATTTCATGCCGCAGCTGATGAGCTTAAGGGATGCGCAAGGCGAGCTGCTCGGTGCATGCGGCCTGCGCAGCGCAGGGGCGGAGAAACTGTTCCTCGAAGCCTATCTGGATGCGCCAATCGACAGCATTCTGACCGGGTTGGCCATGCATCCCGTGCAAAGAAACGACATCGTCGAAGTCGGCAATCTCGCCGGCTTTCGTCCCGGAATGGCGAGACACCTGATCGCAGTATTGACTGCGCATCTTCATGAAATAGGCGTGCACTGGGTTGCGTTCACCGCCATCCCGGGATTGCGAAACGCCTTTGCCAAGCTGGGCATAGAAATTTTCCCCATCTGCAAGGCTGAAAAAACAAGGCTTCCTCACGAATGCCAGGCAGGATGGGGTTCCTATTACGGACAGAATCCGCATGTCATGGTGGGGAGCGTGCCGGAAAATTATCCATTGCTGTTAGACAATCTTAGGCTGCTGGAGCCCCTCCCTTGATGCCCTTTGCTATCGAGTGCAGGGAGGGGATTGCACTTTGCGACGGCGAACGCAGTTACACCTATCCAGAGCTTGCAGCGGCAGTCGGGGAAATGGCAGACAGGCTTTGCAATTCGGGTGTGAAAACGGTCGGGATCGCGATGGACAATGGCCCGCTCTGGGGGGCGCTCGATCTTGCGGCATTGCATGCCGGCCTGATCTGCGTGCCGCTTCCGGGTTTCTTCAGCCCGTCTCAACTGGCTCATGTCGTCCAGGATGCGGGAATCGATGCGATTCTGACCGACAGGGCCGAATTCTTTTCGGAGTTGCTGGGAGACAAGGTGCTTGACGTTGCGAATCACAAGAGCGCCTTCGGAAATCATGCGCTCATCCGATGCGCGGCGACTCAAGCCAAGGTCCCTTCCGGTACCGTGAAGATCACCTATACGTCGGGGACGACGGGGCGGCCGAAAGGGGTATGCCTTTCCAGGCAGTCCATCGAAACCGTCGCGAATTCGTTGCTGCAGGCATCCGGCGCGACCGCCGACTATCGCTATCTGAGCGTGCTGCCGCTTTCAACCCTGCTCGAGAACATTGGCGCCCTTTACGTTCCGCTCCTTGCAGGCGCTTCCTGCATCCTGCTGCCCTTGAATGAAGTCGGGCTCGAAGGGGCGGCTAAATTCGACGCGGCAAAGATGGTTGCCGCCTTTGAAAAGTACAGGGCAAATTGTGCCATTCTGACGCCGCAGTTGCTGCAATCCATGCTTGCATTGCGCCACCCGCTTCCCGAGTTGCGTTTTCTTGCCGTGGGTGGGGCACCGGTCTCCAGGCGTCTGCTCGAGCAGGCTGAGGCGCAGAAAGTCCCGGTCTTTGAGGGCTACGGGCTTTCGGAATGCGCCTCGGTAGTCAGCCTGAATACCGTGGAAGCCAGGCGAATCGGCAGCGCAGGCAAGCCGCTTTCCCATGTCGCGCTGAAATTCGCGGAAGACGGCGAGATCCTGGTCAGGGGGGCGGTCATGCTGGGCTATTGCGGCGGGGAACCGGTTGACGGCCATTGGCCGACCGGGGACACGGGTTTTCTGGACGAAGACGGGTATCTTCACCTGACCGGAAGGAAGAAGAGCCTTTTCATCACGTCATATGGCCGCAATGTCGCACCGGAATGGGTGGAAAGCGAGCTGACGGTTCACCCCGCAGTAGTACAGGCCGCAGTTTTCGGAGAGGGCAGGCCATGGAATGTTGCGGTGATCGTCCCAAGAGATGTCTCGCTCATTGATGATGCCGTGAGAAAGGCCAATCTTGCGCTTCCGGATTATGCGAGGATAGGAAGATGGCTGATTGCAGATAAGCCGTTTCTGCCTCAGAATGGCCAGCTGACGATCAACGGCCGATTGAAGCGCGATGCGATATGGCCGCAATACCGGGAAAGAATCGAAGCGCTTTACGGGGAGGAACATGGCGTTTTACGATGAACTGATGGGTGAGACGCGCATCGAGCGCGAAGCGCTGCTCGCCCTGCCGATCATCAGGGCGGGCGCATCGGGCAATATCACCCTGCAAACCTACATCGCTTTTCTGACCGAAGCCTATCATCATGTCAAGCACACCTTGCCGCTGTTGATGGCCTGCGGCGCCAGGCTGACCGAGCGGCTCGAGTGGCTGAGAGTCGGGATGGCCGAATATGTCGGCGAGGAAGTCGGTCATCACGAGTGGATACTGAACGATATTGCGGCCTGCGGCGGCAATGCGCAGGCGGTACGATGCGGTTCATCCAGTCTTGAAACCGAGTTCATGGTGGCCTATGCCTATGATACGATAGCGCGGCGCAATCCTGTGGGATTCCTCGGCATGGTGCTCGTGCTCGAGGGCACCAGCGTCCAGATCGCGTCCGCTGCTGCAGGCGCAATCAAGGCAAGCCTGAAATTGCCGGATGCCGCTTTCAGCTATCTGACTTCCCATGGTGCGCTGGACGTGGGGCATACCGCTTTTTACGAATCGCTGGTGAACAGGCTGGACGATCCGGATGACAGGGCGGCAGTGATCCATTGCGCAAAGGCGTTCTACAGGCTTTACGCGGACATCTTCAGATACCTTCAAGGGAGACAGGATGGAATTGAGGGGTAGCCGGATTCTGCTCACCGGAGCAGGAAGCGGAATCGGCATGCACCTTGCCTTGCGCCTTGGCAGGCGCGGTGCGCATCTCGCCCTCGTCGGCAGGAACGAAGCGAAGCTTCAGGCTGTCGCCGACGAGATCGAAAAGAACGGCGGCAGGGCGCATCCCTTCGTTTTCGATATCGCGCGCGAGGAAGGGCAGATCGTGCTCGTCGATCAAGTGACGGCGCAACTCGGCGGCATCGACATGCTCGTCAACAATGCCGGCGTCATGAGTTTTTGCGCGTTCCCAAGTCAGGACCCTGCGGATGTGGAGCATCTCGTCAAAACCAATGTCACCGGCCCCATGCTGCTCACCCAGGCCGTTCTGCCGCATCTGCTGCGGCAGAACAGCGGAAAAATCGTCAATGTCGGTTCCACGTTCGGAACGATCGGATTCGGTCATTTTTCAGTTTATTGCGCGACGAAGTTCGCGATGCGGGGTTTCTCGGAATCCTTGAGGCGCGAACTCGACCACACGCAAATCGGCGTGACCTATGTCGCCCCGAGAGCAACGCGCACGTCGCTCAACGCGGATGCCGTAGTTGAGCTGAACCTCAAAACGGGCATCACCATGGACGAGCCGGAAGACGTCGCTGCGATCATTGTCTCCGCCATCGAGCGCGATGCAAAGGATTGCTACATCGGCTGGCCGGAAAAATTCTTTGTCAGGCTCAACAGCCTGCTGCCGCGTATCGTCGACAATGCCTTGAAGAAGAACAACAGGATTGCAAGGGGATTGTTGAGCCTTTCCCAGGGAGCCGGAAAATGAACTATCTGAAACTCGCCCTGCTTTTCGCCGCGCTTATTGCCACTTCTGCCCACGCCAATCCTGGAGTCGAGCAGGCGATCGAGAGAATCCAGCACGAATGGGATATCGTCAATTACAAGACGCCAGCAGACAAGCGGGAATCCGCATTTGCGACGCTGGCTGAAATGGCCAGGGACGTTTCCCAGCGTTATCCGAACCATGCGGAGCCTTTGGTTTGGGAGGCGATCGTTCTGGCTTCCGAGGCAAAGGTAAAAGGCGGGTTCGGAGCGCTCGGTCTGGCGAGAGATGCGCGAAACCTGCTCCTGTCGGCTGAAAAGATCAATCCCGATGCGCTGGATGGCTCCATTTACACTACGCTTGGCTCGCTTTATTATAAGGTGCCGGGATGGCCGATCGGATTCGGTTACCGCAAGAAGGCGAGGGCCTACCTGGAAAAGGCCATGAAACTGAACCCCTCTGGAATAGACGCCAATTATTTCTATGGCGATCTGATGCTCCAGGAAGGCAATTATGATGCGGCAATCGGCTACC
>JAJZPK010000052.1 GCA_021811205.1 Pseudomonadota bacterium | reverse complement strand
TCCTCATTCTTTGCAAACAAATATTTGAACATCGTCTCCTCCTTCTCCCAGCCCCTAAATTCTATCAGTGGTGATTGTCGCGCTTGTGCGGCATCAACAGATACCACGACAAAATCATGCTGGAAAACGCCAGCACCATCCCCAAGGCTCCTGCAATCATCGGCAGCATTTCGTTCTCCTTATCTCAATTTCTCAGTGCTGAGCTTCCAGCGCGCCGTGACGAATCGTCGAAATCGCCAAAATACCCACGTACGAAAATCCAAACACCAGCATGCACCAGTCAACGAATCCCGTGAACGTGTACGGATTGTACGCAAGATGACCTATCCCGCCCCAGTTGCCGAACGATCCGCGCCCAACCAGGCACATCATCGCCGCTCCAAACACACTCCCGTTCCCCATCCCGGTCAGCATCCCGCCAACTATGGTCACCCAGAACGACTTCTGCGCCAACGTCTTCTTCATGCTTCACCCCTCATCTGAATTGCAAACCCTATTCTTGAACACCCGGGACGCCTCCATCCCCCCTTCACCCGTTCCTTAACACACCCTTAATACAGATTCCGCATCATAATCACTACCATCAAGACCAGTCAAGTCATAATTGCGTCGAATTATGCAAATAACCCTTGCCATAATAAAAGTATTTGATGCGCATCTTCCGAGCGCATAGAATAAGGCCATGAAAGAAAATCTGACCTATGTTTTCATCGCCCTGATCGCGATTTTCATGGCCGGCTATTCGGTTCACATGATCGTGGGCGGAATCGTTTCGAAAACGATGGAAAAGGGGATCATCGCAGGAACGATCCTCGTCCTTGTCGCCGTCATGGCATTCATGGCAAGGGATCTTGCGAAGCGGAAAAAGGGCTAGACTCAGTCCTGAGTTGCGTCGTGCAAAGCATCCAGACTTTTCTGCAGGGCGTCGTAGCGCCCCTGGTCCGGAAACTGCGCCCTGTGAAAGACGAACTGCTGACGGGCGCCCCGCCCATCGACGCCGGAAAGACCGAAACTCTTCCCAACGTAGTCGCCATAACGCTTGATGTGCTTCAGGAGCACAATTTCCTGGCCGGAACGCAGCTTGATCTTGGCAAAATCCTTGCCAGTCTCGATCGCGACAGGCGCACCTCCGACGATCATCAGGCGCGTCTTGAGTATGCGGTTGGAACCCGCGAGAAAGAAAAAGCTCGCCAGAAATGCGAGCAAATAGGCAAAATTCTTGTTCCCGTCATACCAGAAATCGGTGGCGATAAGCGCCAGAAAAAATACGGTAGGCACATAAAGCAGCAAATCCCACATCACCCCTTTCTTGTCCGGGACGAGATCAAAGCGCATTATCCGTCTTTCCAGCCAAAGCATCCTTGATTGCAGCATCCAGCTCGCTGTAAAGCACCCTGCCCATGGCAACGCAGCGCACCACGCCCTTCTTGCCTATCACGAAGGTCCAGGGATCGCCGACCACCTTGAACGCCTTGTATGCCTGGGGATTGTCGTATTCATCCATGTGCAGAAAAATCACGCGGCCGCCGTACTTGTCCTGCAGACCCTTGAGCATGGCAAGCTGATTGTCGCACACCGTGCAGTGCGCCGGGGTCGCGAAGGCCAGCACGACAGGCTTGTCCATCTTCAAGGCCTTGTCGAGCGAATATTTGTACATGCGCGGATCCGGATAGCGATAGGTGGTGATCTTCGAAAGATCCCCGCCCACGTCAGCCAGCGTCTTGGTCTCGAGAACAGGCGCCTTCTGCCCCACCTGGAGCAGTCCGCTGTCGCCGTGCCAATGACAGCCCCCCAGCAGCAATCCTAGTGCCAGCAGAAAAAAAATCCTCATGTCGTTTCCCTCCATCCCGATGCCGTACGGAATATGTTGTAACCCCATATCACGTTGGCAAGAAGCACAATGGAACCGAAAATTCCCACCAGGGCAAGCCATGGCTTGACCAGGACATCAAGATCCTGGGGGCTCATCGTGAGACTGGCTTCCCCTCCGATAATGCCCGCTGTCGAAAAGAAAACCACCATGCCGATCAGGCCGAAATTGTGCAGCCAGAAATGCGCCTTCACCAGTTTGATGCTGTAGATCGGCTTCTTCACGAGGCGCGGCAAAAGGTAGTAGATCGCACCGAATATGGCGCACTCCACCCAGCCTAGCAGGTTGATGTGCGCGTGTGCGCGAACCAGAAGATTGCCGTACATCCTGTGGTCGACGAAATGCCTGAATTGCTCGACCCCGCCCATCACGGCACCCCAGCTGAATCCGATGAAACTGTAGATCACGCACATGTAGATGAACATCAGGGTATACTGCGTATAGGTCTTGTCAGCCTCCCAGGGCATCTTCTCTTCCAGCGACAGCTCTCTCATTGCTTTTCTTCCTTGCGTACGTCCTTGAATTTTTTCTTCCAGCTCTCCGGTGCCCACATGCCGACCATCTTGTCGATGAAGGGGTCGTGCGCATCGGGCGGCAATGCACCCGATGTCGAGCCGACATCTGCCGTGAGCTCGGAAAGGAACACAGCAAGCGCTTTCAGCTTCTCATCTGGAAGCGCAGCGACATATGCAGCGGCCGCAGGATCCGAGGAATATGAGCCTGCCGTGGGAGGTGCCGCATTGACGCTGGTCACTGCATCGTGATGGTCGATCGTCTTCGCGTCGTAGGTTTCTTCCGGGTGCTTCAGGAAGGCATAAATCCATTTCTCGTCGTGCTTCGAACCTTCTCCGTCCAGACTCAGCCCGCTGTTGGTGCCATCCTGGATCGCCCTATGGCAATCGGTGCACCCTTCATGCAAGAAAATCGTCGACCCTTTCAAGCCCTCTGCGCTCAGCTTGTAGTGCGTCGTCACCTTGAACATGCCCGGATGCTTCTGCACGGCCACGTCCATGAAATAGAATCCCACTGCGGCAAGCAGCACGAATATACCGAATATCCAGAAGAGCACCTTCTCTCCGACTTTCAACATACGCTTGCCTTCCGCCATGCTCACCCCTTGTCCGTTTTATGCTTGACAGCATGAAACGCAATTCGTTCCTTCAAAACAAAACGGGACCCTGTCGGATCCCGTTTTTCCCTTCAACAAGCCGATCAGGGTGTTACCGTGATCCCTTCTTCCGGCGAGTTGGTGTACTGGTACGTGTCGCCTTCGGTCGACTGCGGCGCAGTCGCCAGATACGTCGCGACGTTCTGGATGTCCGCATCCGTCAGATTCTTCGCGATCGCCCGCATCTGACCCATCGGATCGTTTGCACGGCTGCCGTCGCGCCAGTGCGTCAGCTGGTTCACCAGGTAAACATACTTCTGCTGGCCAATCATCGGATACACAGGCGCAGCTCCGCGACCGTTGTACTGGTGGCAGGTCAGACAGGCGCTCACGCCCTTGGACTCGATCCCGTACTTCGCAATCACTTCGCCCTCGTAGCGCGTCCCGACAGGCTTGCCGCTCGCCTTCACGTCGTCAAAGTTCGAAAGCTCAGGCTTCACCTTCAGCGTGTGCAGGTAATACGCCAGGTTGCGCTTGTCCTGCTCGGACAGACCCTTCGCAATCCCGTTCATCACCCCAAGCGTCATGTCCGTGCGCTTGTTCGATGCAAAGTCGTCCAGCTGCTTCACGATGTACGTGTAGCCCTGATTCGCCAGGCGCGGCGTCCCCATCGAGTCGTTGCCCATCGCCGTGTCGCCGTGGCAGCTCATGCACGCAGGAACATCCGCTCCCTTGCCGTTCTTGAAAATCTTCTCTCCGGCGCTCACGCTCACCGTCACCCCTTCGGCCCACGCTGTCCCACTCATCACGGCCATCGCAGCAAGCGCCGCAGCGCCAAACCTCAATCCCTTCATCTTAGCTTCCCTTCTTGTTGTCAATGCCATCTACCCCCCCCCTGACGTCCATTAGAATTTCCGTACCAGCGGATCAAACTCAAGAATTCTTCTTGAGCAGCAGGAAAGCCAATCCAAAGAAAAATGCAAAAAAGCAGATGTACAGCGTCACCACTTGCGTCGTCGTCGTGTCCGTCTCAAACAGCATAGCTTCCTCCCGTGAATATTTATGAATGCAACTGAACCCCGTATGCTTCGGCGAAATATAATACATCACGCTTCCAGGTGTCAATTAAATCCGGGACGCCTTTGCGTTGCCACCGCCTTGCCGATAGAATAGGCGCAATTCTTGGGTTTTCGGGTTTTTCCATGACCAATTTCACCATCCCGCTACGCTACAAGGTCCTTTCCATATTCCTCGTTTGGGGTGCGGCAATCCTTTTCTTTTTCCTGAGATACGACGCCTATGGCCTGCAGGAAAACGCAGCGCAGGCATTGATGTTCGTCTGGTCCATCGTCGACGGCATTGCCCATCCTGTGGTCGTGCTCGGCGCCCCGGATTTCAGGGCGCTGCTTTTCATTCCCATCGGACTCATGTGGACTGGCAATATTGCCGCTGCCAAGGTGCTCACCCTGCTGATTCTGGCCGCCGCAGCATTGCTGCTTTACGACTGGGCAAGCCGCACAAGAGACAAGGAAAGCGCGCTGATCGCCACGGGACTGCTTCTTGTATCGCCGCTCGCCCTCACCCAGATCGACTCGATCGGATCCGGCCCCTACCTGCTGCTTGCGCCTGGCCTGGGCTTCTGGCTCGACAGGGCATACCGGGAAGCCCCGCGTCCTCTCGGGGGATGGTATTTC
This sequence comes from Pseudomonadota bacterium, assembly GCA_021811205.1. The sequence continues at coordinate 8,239 of JAJZPK010000052.1, read as the reverse complement.
GCCCAGATTTTTCTCACCGCCCTCTCGGTAAGCCTGCATCCAGCGGGACTCGCATATCCCCTGGCGCTCGCCTGGCAATGGTACAGAAACCCGATAGACGCAAAGCAGCAGCGGCACTACCTCATCGGCATCGCCTCGATCACCCTCTTCGTCCTGTTGATTCGCATGGGTTGGAGCGGCCTTTCGTGGTGGACGAATCCTGTCAGCTCCCTCGCAACGACCATGTTCGGCCCAACCGACAGATTGACCTCATTCGACTGGATGACGGGGGGCGTCGTGCTCGTAGCGCTGCTCTTCATCATTTTCAGGCACTTAGGCGAACTCTGTAAAGACCTCGCCAGCCGGACACTCGTTCTTGGCGTCTTGATCGGGGCCGCCTCCGCCGACAAGGGCTGGGCAACGCTCGCCCTCGCCCTGCTGCTCTATGTCGGATTCGCGTTGCTCATCAGGGCGCACGAAACGATACCCGGCGAGGGCTTCATGGCCAAGCGCAGCGGCGTCATGGCCCTCATATTCGTTCTTGCGACCACATTCATGATCAACGACAGAGCGGATTATGACCTCAAGAAAATCGAGCCGCTGCCCAGAGGAGACCGACTGATTGCAGCGATCACTCGGCAAACGAAGACGGATGCCGAGCAGAAAAAGAATGTTCTGGTCGCAAGCGAATGGCCCGGAAGAACCATGATCGCCTGCAAGTGCGATGTCCTTCCCCTGCCCAGCCCTGCCAAGGATCCGAAGACGCAGCTGGCCATGCTGAAGGGAGTCGATTACCTGATGTTCGATCCGAGAAAGCACGAAATCCTGGCCAGGAACATCGCGATGATGGGGAAGGCGACGGAGACCATCTCGATCCAGTCCACCGGTGCCATCGTCCGCATCATGAAATGATCATTCTATCTTGATCTTGATCCAGATCCTGTTCAGCACTCGCCTCTGCTCCATGTTGAGATCCTGAAGCATCTCGAGTTTCTTGAGCTCTTCCTTTCGCGGAAAAATGGCCTGATTGGAGGCGATTTCCGGCTTGATGTACTTCAGTGCAGCGAGATTGGGGTTTCCCGAACCGATCATGTTGGTGAGCTCGGCAGAGTTCTTCCCGTCCAGCATGAAATTGATGAACTTGTGCGCCAGATCCGGCCTGGGCGCATACTTGTGGATCACCATGTTGTCGAGCGCAAGCACCGCGCCTTCCTTCGGTATCGAAAAACCCAGCGTGAACTTGCGCCTCGCAGCCCTTGCGTCGTTCTGGGCCTGGAACATGTCGTTCGAATACCCATGCACCAGCCAGATGTTGCCCACGGTCAATTCCTTGATATAACTTGATGAATTGAATGCGGCCCAGTAGGGCTTCGCCCTCAGGATGACCTTCATGGCCTGGAACCAGTGCGATTCGTTCGTATCGTTGGCCGAATAGCCCAGGTATTTCAAGGCGGCGGCCATGAGTTCTCTCTGACTGTCCAAAACGGTGACCCGACCCTTTACCTTTGCGAGGTATTTCGGATCGAATATCACCGCCCAGGTGTCGGTCGGAAGCCCCAATTGCCGCATCTTCTCCACGTTGTAGCCGATCAGCGTGACCGTGTAGGCATAGGGAACGGAATAACGGTTTCCGGGATCGAAAGGCGTGTTGAGGTAGGCCGGGTTGATGTTCTTGAGATTGGGTAGCAGCTTCTTGTCCAGCGGCAGCAGCGCACCCTGCCTCACCAGGGAAGCGAGCGCATTGCCCGTGGGAACGAGAATGTCGTAGCCTCTCGCACCTGCCGCGAGCTTGGCGAGCAATTCCTCATTGTCCGAATAATAATCCTGAATGACCTTGCAGTTGCATTCAGCCTCGAAACGCTTGACCGTCTCGGGAGCGATGTAATTGTTCCAGTTGTAGAGATGAAGCTCGTCGGCCCCGAATGCGGGAACGGTCAGCAGGAAGAAAAGCAGTAGAATGCGCATCATCTGCCTCGCACGGAATCGGGAGAAACCTTGGATGCGAGGACGATGAGAAGAAGGGTCAGGAGCATCAGCAGGGTCGATATCGCATTGACTTCCGGCGTGACCGCGATCTTGATCATCGAATAGATCTGCAGCGGCAGGGTGGATGCGCCCACGCCCGCAGTGAAGAAGGTGATCACGAAGTCGTCGATCGAGAGCGTGAAGGCAAGCAGCGCGCCTGCGACGATTCCCGGAGCGATCAGCGGGAGGGTAACCAGCCTGAAAGCCTGCCATGGGGTAGCCCCGAGGTCTCTTGCCGCCTCCGGCAGGCTTTCGTCCAGCCCCGAGAGTCTGGAGCGCACGACGATCGCGACGAATCCGACGCAGAAGGCGATATGGGAAAGCATGATCGTGCCGAGACCGAGCGTCAGGTTGATCGAGATGAAGAATATCAGCAGGCTCACGCCGACCAATATCTCCGGAATGGCGAGCGGCGCCATGATCAGGACGGGAAGCAGCTTCAGTTTGTAGCGGTAAAGGGCGTAGCCCGCCATCGTGCCGAGCACTGTGGAAGCGGAGCTCGCGGTCAGCGCAATCACGAGCGAATTGCCTGCCGCCTTCAGCATGCCGTTGTCCGTAAGCAGCACCTTGTACCAGTGCCAGGTGAAGCCGACCCATTCCGCATTGAGCTTGGAATCGTTGAACGAATAGGTCACGACGATGATGAGCGGCAGATAGAGGAACAGATAAATGGCGACGCCGGAAGCGACGAGAATCTTTTTAGACATCGCGCGCCACCTTCCTTCTCGCTGCGAGCGCAGCCAGTCCTACGATGAGCATGGCGCTCACTGTCAGCACGATGGAAAGCGCGCTGCCGAAAGGCCAGTCCCTTGCTTCCAGGAATTCCTGCTTGATGAGGTTGCCGATCATGATGCCGCGCGTGCCGCCCAGGATGTCGGGCACCGCGAATATGCCGAGAACGGGAATGAAAACCAGCGCGATCCCTGCGTAGATGCCTGGCAGGGAAAGGGGAAAGGTGACGCGCCAGAAGCGCTGCCATCCGCTCGCACCCAGGTCCTGCGCCGCATCGAGAAGCGCGGGATCGTGTTTTTCAAGGTTGGCGTAAAGCGGCAACACCATGAACGGGAGCTGCACGTAGATGAGGCAGATCACGACGGCGAAGGGCGTGAAAAGGAGCCTCACCGGATCGATGCCGAACAGGCCGAGAAAGCCGTTCAGGAGCTGGGAAAATACGGACTGCGGCCCCAGGATGATCATCCATGCATAGATCCTGATCAGGAAATTGCTCCAGAACGGCAGGATCACCATGAGGACAAGAAGGTCGCGGTATTTCCTTGCGCTCCTCGCGATCAGTAGGGCAAGCGGATAGGCCAGAACCAGGCAAAAGAAGGTGGTGATCACTGCATACACCAGGGTTTTGAGGAAAAGCCAGCTGTAAATGAAATCGGAAAAGTATTCCTTGTAGCTCTCCAGCGTGAGATTGAGATGGGCGCCCGCCGCATCGTGCAGCATGATCGGGGCGAGCCCGCCGTATTCGCCCGGGTAGCGGAACGATGCGAGCACCATGATGAGCGTGGGAATGACGAAAAAGACGACCAGATAGAGCATCGGCGGGCCGCTGATCAGCCATTTCCCGAGATTCTTACCCATTGAGGAAGGAACCCGCATCATAACGCCAGGCAATATCGACAGGGTCGCCTGCCGCGAAGATCCTGGGCTTGCCTGCTGCGGAATTGGGCAGCAGCGCCTCGATGTGAACGCCTTTGCCGACTTCGACGATGTAAACCGTCACGTCCCCCATGTAAAGGAAATCGTGAACCTTTCCCCTGAAATGATTCTCGCCGATCTCAGGAACAAGACTCGCCCCCAGCCTGATCTTTTCAGGACGCAACGCAAGCGTCCCGGTTTCCCCCACCGATGCGCCCGGATTGCTTGCGGCCACTTCACCCAGCCCCTTTATTTCCAGGACCATCTTCTCTTGGCCGACAGATGCGACCTGCGCCTCCACCAGATTGCAGGTGCCGATGAAGTCGGCGACGAACCTGTTTTTCGGCGAGTCGTATATTTTCGAAGGCACGTCGAGCTGCTCGACGTGCCCGCCGTTCATCACGGCGATCCTGTGGGAAAGCGCGAGCGCTTCGGTCTGGTCGTGGGTGACGTAGATGAAGGTGACGCCGATTTCCTTCTGCAGATTGATGAGCTCGAGCTGCATCTGCTCCCTGAGCTTCATGTCGAGCGCAGCCAGCGGTTCGTCGAGGAGCAGAAGCCTGGGCCTGTTCACGAGCGCACGGGCGAGCGCGACGCGCTGCCGCTGTCCGCCGGAGAGTTCGTTCGGATAACGCCCGCCCCTGTCCGCCAGTCTCACATCCTCGAGCGATTCTTTCACCCTTTGCCTGATTTCTTCCTTCGGCACCTTTCTCATCTTGAGAGGGAAGGCGATGTTCTCGGCGACCGTCATGTGGGGAAAAAGCGCGTAGCTCTGGAAAACGGTATGGATGGGCCGCTTCTCGGGTGCGATGGAAATCAGGTCCCGCCCGTCGAGGAGCATTTCTCCCGACTGGGGTGAATCGAAACCGGCGATCATCCTCAGGAGGGTCGTCTTGCCGCAGCCGGACGGACCGAGCAAAGTGAAGAACTCGCCCTGTTCGATGCTCATGCTCACCCCGTCCACTGCGGTGAAATCGCCGAATCGGCGAACGACGTTGCGGATCTCGAGCAGGGCCATGATTGCGATTCGTATTGAAAATGCGGAATTATATCGCCTTGTCAGGGCATAGAGAACAGCCCGGCAAGCGCAAGCCCCGGGTCCGGCGCACGCATGAAGGCCTCTCCGACGAGAAACGCGTTCACGCCATGACTGCGCATCAGGGAAACGTCCTCTAGCCCGAGTATGCCGCTTTCCGTGACGACGACCCTGTCCTCCGGCATCGCATCCAGGAGATCGAGCGTGTTCTGCAGGCTCACTTCGAAGGTCTTGAGGTTGCGGTTGTTGACGCCGACGAGCCTTGTTTCGAGTTCGAGCGCAAGATCGAGTTCGTCCCTGTCGTGAACCTCCACAAGCACGTCCATGCCCAGATCGAAGGCGGCGGACTCCATTTCCTTCATCTGCGGCAGATCGAGCGCCGCGACGATCAGGAGAATTGCATCCGCCCCCATCGCACGCGATTCGAAAATCTGCCACGGGTCGACCATGAAATCTTTCCTGAGCACGGGAAGCATGCATGCGCTTCTTGCCGCCTTCAGGTATTCGGGATCGCCCTTGAAGAACTGCCTGTCGGTGAGCACGGAAAGGCAGGCCGCTCCATGCGAAGCATAGCTTCGCGCAATGGACGGGGGATCGAAATGCTCTCTCAGTATCCCCTTGCTCGGACTCGCCTTCTTGATCTCGGCGATGACCGCGGCGCGCCCCTTTTCGATTTTTCGAAGCATCGCATCGAGGAATCCGCGGGGTGGATCTGCGGCCATTGCCGCTTCCCTGATATCCGGTCTCGCTTTCGATGAAACACGGACTTCTTCCGCCTTGACGGCGAGAATCCTTTCCAATATGTCCGACATTATTTTTTGCGCATCAGAAAAAGGCTGTAGAGGGCCAGCAGAACGAAAATCAGCAGGGACCATTCGGCGATGCTGAATCCCAGGAAACGCCAATTCACCTTGGCGCATTCACCTGAACCTTTCAGGACCATGCGCAGCGTCTGGTTGAGCGGAAAAGCATCCAGCATGTAATCGAGCCCCGGACCGCATTCCGGGACCTGATCGGCGGGGAGGTGCTGCAGCCAGACCTGCCTTCCCGCAACCGCAGCGCCGCCCATGCTCAAGAGGAAACCGAGTACCCCGTACACCTTGCCGCCGATCCTGTCCGGATTGTGCAGCATGGCGACGAAAAAGACGATTCCTGCACCCGCATAGAAAAGTCGCTGGAATATGCAAAGCGGGCATGGCTCCAGGTGAAGCGCAAACTGCAAATGGTAGGCATAGCCCAGGAGTCCCGCGCAAACCAGGAAGCCCAGCGCGTATCCGATCCTGGCAGGCAAACCTTTCTTCAGCATTTTCACCTCGATCCTCTTGTCTTCCGGCCATTTTACCGGATAGCGGGATCATTTTCCGAAAATCACGCGGGAATGCGGGAAAACGGCCTTGAACAGGCTGCCCTTTCCGATCTGGCTGCTGATGTCGAGCCTGGCCTGATGCCTGTTCAGCACATGTTTGACGATGGCAAGCCCAAGCCCCGTTCCGCCGGTGCCGCGCGAACGGCTTTTGTCGACCCTGTAGAACCGCTCGGTCAGCCTGGGTATGTGTTCCGCCTCTATGCCGATGCCGCTATCCTCGACGGAAAAGACGGCCTCATCGCCTTCCATCTTCCAGGCGAGCGAAACTTTACCCCCTTCGGGCGTGTACCTGATTGCGTTGCTGACGAGATTGCCGAACCCGCTCCTGAGCTCTTCAGTATTGCCGCGCAAATTCGCCGTCGTTTCGACATTGAGATCGATATGGTGCCGCTTGCCGCTCAGGCTCATCGCATCCTGATGGATCTGCTTGAGCAGCTGGGACATGTCGACCTCTTCCTCGCTCAACGTGTTTTCGGCATTCTCCAGTTTCGACAGGGTCAGAAGATCCTCGACGAGCCGCTTCATCCTGTCCGTCTGCCCTGTCATCAGCGCAAGCGACCGTTTCATCATTTCGGCATCAGGATGCTCACCCATGTCGGAAAGCGTCTCGAGAAAACCGTTCACCACGGTAAGCGGCGTTCTGAGTTCATGGGACACGTTGGCCACGAAATCCCTGCGGATCCGCTCCAGGTTCTCGATGCGCGTGATGTCGCGTGCAAGCAGCAGCCTTTTTTGGTCCGCATAGGGAATGAGCTGCACGGAAAGCATGCGCTCGCCGGAAAGCCTGAGCACGCACGGATGGTCGTTCTGCTGCTCGGCAAGATATTCGACAAACTGGGGCTGCCGGATCAGATATGAAATCTGCTGTCCCATGTCCCTGCGCCCGTCCAATCCAAAATACAATTGCGCCATGGGATTGAACCATTCGATATGCCCGTCCGGGTCGAGGATGACGATGGCATCAGGCAAAGCTGCGATGGCCTGTTGCAGATCGTGCAAAGTGGCTTCGAGCTGCCGCTGGTTTTGATTTCGCTGCCTGACCATGCGCCTCAGGCGCGAAAAGACTTCCTCCCAGATGCCCGATCCTTCAGGAACGCTCTCGAAAGCTGGGGAATCGAGCCAGACATCGATAAGCGACAAATTGCGCAGCATGCCGAAGAAGGGAACAAGGACCGCAAGGAAGAGAAATGCGAAAGCGGCTGCTGCGCCGATTGCAGCCCATAGCATGAGCGCCACAACCGCAAAGAATGCGAACTGGGGCAGCAGACGTAGCCAGAATTTCGACATGGCCTATTCGGCAGACATCCTGTATCCAGCGCCCCTAACCGTCTGAATCATGTTCTCGAGACTGCTCTCTTCGAGCGCCTTGCGCAACCGTCGTATGTGCACGTCGACCGTGCGTTCCTCGACGAAAACGTGATCGCCCCAAATCTGATCCAGGAACTGGGCGCGAGAATGCACCCTGCCCGGATGCGTCATCAGAAAATGCAGCAGCCTGAATTCCGTCGGGCCGAGATCGACCGGCTTGCCCGCGCCTGTCACCCTGCGCGATACGGGATCGAGCTTAAGCTCCCCCATGGTCACGATGTCGTCGGTCATCTGCGGCGCACGGCGTCTCAATACCGCCTTGATCCTTGCGATCAGTTCGCGTGGCGAAAAAGGCTTGGTGATGTAATCGTCGGCACCGGTTTCGAGCCCGAGCAGCTTGTCGCGCTCTTCCGTCCTTGCGGTCAGCATGATGATGGGAACCTGCTTGGTCCTGTCGGTCGCGCGCAACCTTCTCGCCACATCAATTCCGCTCGCCCCCGGCAGCATCCAGTCCAGCAGAATGAGGTCCGGAAGCTCGCTCTTGATGAGCGAAAATGCCTGCTCTCCGGTTTCTGCGCACACGACCCTGTGCCCGGCCAATTGAAGATTATATGAGATCAGCTCCTGAATAGCCGGCTCGTCTTCGACAACAAGTATGGTTGCAGCCATCTGCTCGCCTCTTCAAATTTTAACTTTGCAATGTTATTCACGCATTATTGCGATATTGTGACAGGTTTGAGTTTCAAGGCACCTGGTTTATGATATAGGATCAAGCGGAATCGAGGAATGTCATGGCCGGACTGGAAAAAAACACCCCCACCCCAACAGAGATCAAGCTGCATAAAAAATCGCGCCTTCTCGATATTTCGTTGTCGGAC
>JAJZPK010000051.1 GCA_021811205.1 Pseudomonadota bacterium | reverse complement strand
ATCTCTATCTTGATGCTTTTGAGAACAACCCTGTTGTCCGGCCCCACTGTCGCCACCTGCAGCCCTTCCTTACGGAACAGTAGCGTACTGGAAGGCAATCTGTAGACACTAGCCCGGGTAGGAAGAATGAAATGCACCTCAGCATAGGATCCGGGAAGAACATCGCCTTTTTCATTGTTCATCAGCAATTCGACGGTCAGCGTCCTGGAAGAAACATGGATTCCTTGGGAAGTGGTGTCCAGTGTCGCCATGTATGACGTAGTCGGATGCTCGGGAAAGAATAGCGAAGCCTGCAAACCAGGCTTGATCAGCGAAGCAAAGCTTTGCGGCACCTCGACGAAAATGCGCATCTGGTGAATATCAGCCACCTGGAAGAGGGGTTTGCCGTTGTTGCTGCCCATGTTGATCAGCTGACCAATATCAGTATTGCGTTCAGTCACCACACCGTCAAATGGCGCAACAACTCTGTTGAAGGACTGTTGGGCCAGCAGACTATCCAGATTTGCCTTTGCAGCATTCAGGATGTCTTGCTTGGATTTGGCATCAGCAACCTTCTCGTCAGTCGCCTGATGGGAAACAGAATCGGACGCGAGTAGATTTTGCCATCTTTTGGCTGTGATGTTGGCGATTTCAAGATTCGATTCTGCAGTTGCAACATTCGCTCTAGCACGCATGATCTGTTGATCGAGCTCAGGCGTGTCTATGATGCCCAGCAACTGACCTTTTTTAACCTTGGCGCCATAATCGGTATACCAGATCTTGAGGTAGCCATTTACCCTGGCATAGATGGGTGCCGTATAATTGGCCATCACGTTGCCGGGAAGAATCAGTGTCTGTTCGCTTCCTCCGTGCTTCGGATTCACAATATTCACGGGAATAATGTTGGCTTCCGCGGTTTCCTTTTCAAGGATCTTGTCATGCCTTATTCTGCTCACAATTCCAGTCAGGGCGACCGTTACTGCGGCAATAGCGAAAACCACACCAACCAGGCGGAGGCGCCGTGAAGGTGCGTTGTAAGGAGGAATTTCATTTGACATTAGGACTGCTCCTGATTCATTGATCCGAGTTTTTCCTGGAATGCACCAGGCTGAACACGACTGGCACAAAGAACAGCGTGGCACAGGTTGCAAACATCAGCCCACCTATCACTGCCCTTCCAAGAGGTGCATTCTGTTCACCACCATCACCCAGCCCAAGCGCCATGGGAATCATACCGATCACCATGGCCAGTGCAGTCATCAATACAGGGCGGAATCTCACGAAACCCGCTTCGATTGCTGCAGTGATGCTGCTGTCTCCATGGTCGAGCCGTTCGCGTGCGAAGCTTACCACCAGTATGCTGTTTGCTGTCGCCACCCCCATGCACATGATCGAACCAATCAACGCAGGCACGGATAGCGTGGTATGCGTGGCAAACAGCATCCACACAATACCGGCCAGCGCTGCAGGCAGCGCCGTGATGATCACGAACGGATCGAGCCAGGACTGGAAATTCACCACGATCAGTAGATAAATCAGCACGATAGCACCCAAAAGTCCGAAAAGCAGGCCGCTGTATGAACTATTCATCGCCTTGATCTGTCCCCGCATGACAACGAACGAACCTTTGGGCACATCCTTCGCGGTCGCCTTCATCGCCCTGTCGATATCCTTCGCCACATCGCCAAGATCACGCCCTTGTGTCGAACCGAATATGTCTATGGTGGGTTGGACATCATAGTGGGAAACGACGGCTTCTCCCTGATCCATGGATATCTTGGCGAGAGCACTGAGAATTTGGGGCTTGGCCCCGGAACTAGACGTGACCGGAATGTTTTGCAGATCATTGATCGTGTCCATTCGGAACTGGGGGGCCTGAACTACGAGTGGATATGAAACTTTGTTTCCTGGATTCACCCAGAAATTCGGCTTCGTCTGCAAACTCCCCGACAAACTGATCAGCATGCTGTTGGCGACGTCCTTCTGACTGAAGCCGAGCTGCCGTGCAAGCGTGCGATCTACGTCGACATGGATCTCGGGCTGGTTGAACGCCTGCTGCACACGCAAATCGACAAGCCCCGGTATCTGCTTGATCTTGCTCATAAGCTCCTGGGCATAGATTTGATTCTGCTGTCGCTTGAACCCGATCACCTGGACATCGATCGGGGCGGGCAACCCGAAATTCAGAATCTGACTGACGATATCCGCGGGCAGGAAGGCAATGCTTACACCAGGGTAATCCTCCGTTAGTCGTTTCCTGAGGAGCTTCACGTAGTCTGCTGTAGGATGATGATCCTCGTTCAGTGAAATCAGAATATCCGCGTCGCCCGGTCCGATCGGCGAGGAATTGCTGTAGGTAAGGTTGATGCCGCTGACCGGCAACCCTATGTTGTCGACAATGTTCTTCAATTCGGCAGACGGAATCATGGTCCTGATGTCGCGCTCCATCAGGTCGCAAAGCCTCGCCGTCTCCTCAATCCTTGTTCCCGTCTGCGCCCGGATGTGCATCTTGATCTGTCCAGCATCAACGACAGGGAAGAAATTCTCGCCCAGCCATGGCACAAGGGCGAACGAAATTAGCACGAAGCCGAGGAAACCAATGATGAATGTACGCCGGCTGGAAAGCGCCATAAGGAGCAGATCACGGTAACCTTCCCTGATAGCCGCAAAGCGCCGTTCGAATCCCCTTTGAAATTTCAAGAAGGGATTCCTGGTATGGGAATGCTCTTCTCCATGATTCATCACATGCTCTTTCAGCAGGTATTTCGCCATTGTCGGCACCAGCGTCCGGGAAAGCACGAAGGAAGCCATCATCGAGAATATCACCGCTTCGGCGAGCGGAACGAACAAATATTTCGACACTCCGGTCAGGAAAAACATCGGAATGAACACAATACAGATCGAAAGCAGTGACACGAAAGCTGGCACCACGATCTGGTTTGCACCGTCCATGATGGCCTCTTCGACGTGCTTGCCATGCTCGAGGTGCCAGTTGATGCTCTCGATTGTCACAGTAGCTTCATCTACAAGAATTCCGACAGCCAGGGCAAGACCTCCCAGAGTCATTACGTTGATCGTCTGTCCTGTAGCGGAAAGCAGGATGATCGCCGACATAATCGACAATGGAATTGAGCAAGACACTATGATCGTAGACCGCCAGCTTCCCAGGAACAGCAGGATCATCAGCGCAGTCAGCCCTGCCGCAATCACACCTTCTCGGATCACTCCTGCGATCGCCCCTTTCACAAATATCGACTGATCGCCGACCAGCCTAACCACTAGTCCAGGAGGCGCGCCAGCCTCAATCCTAGGCAAGATTCTCTTGACATGCGCGATGATGTCCAATGTCGAGGCAGAGCCGTTTTTCTGGATGGTCGTCAGCACCGAATGCCTTCCGTTGACCCTGACCATATTCTCCTGAGGAGAATATCCATCCCAGACATGCGCCACATCCCGGACATAGACCATGGCACCATTGACCGACTTGATGGGCAAGTCGTTCAACTGATCGAGCACAAGCGGACTCGCATTGAGAATCACGTCGTACTCGAACTTGTCCATTTTTTCCACCCCAGCCGGAAGAATGAGGTTCTGCTTGGCAATCGCGTTGATCACGTCGTCAGGAGAAAGGTGCTTGGAGCGCAAGGCTTGATAATCGAGATCGACCTGAACCTGCCTGTTCTTTCCACCATAGGGAGAAGGAACGGCCGCGCCTTCCACTTCGGCCAACTGCGGACGGATGAAATTGTTCGAAATGTCGAAAAGCTGGTTGTCCAGTAGAGTCTTGCTCGAAAGCGCAAGCTGGAGTATCGGCACGCTTGACGCATTGTAACTCAAGATCAAGGGCGGCGTGATGCCGGGAGGAAGACGCTTCAGCACCGTCTGCGACAGTGCCGTCACCTGGCTTACCGCAGCGTTGATGTTGACGTTCGGCTGGAAGAAAATCTTGACGACCCCGACGCCCAGAAGCGACTGGGACTCGATGTGCTCGATGTCGTTGACGGTGGTGGTCAGCTGCCTTTCGTAGTACGTTACTATACGGCTCGACAGATCGCTCGGCGCCATGCCATTGTAGGTCCAGACTGCACTGACGACGGGCACATTGATGTCGGGAAAGACATCCGTGCGCATGTTAACGTAAACAAGCGGCCCCAAGATACCTATTAGTAGCGCAAGGACAATAAAAGTGTAAGGTCGACTCAATGCGACCCGAACGATCCAAATCATTGGGTTAACCAGTCAGAATAATAATTTTTTAGAAGGTGCTTTCATGCACCATCAGGTAAAGATCTACAATCGAATCACTCCGCAAGATCATGACAAACGCCCAACATACTGCCAACGACAGCAATCATAACTTATGGCAAGCTTAAATGATCGGAGATAAAAATAAATTCATTATATTCTAGCCTGTAAATATGTAATTCAGGTTAACCCTTTAAAGGGTTAGATCAATCGATAAATCGGTGAAGCGTATAAGATCGACAGATAATGGATACGCAATTTTGGGATTCCCATTCGCCAAGCACGAACTCGAAATCATGCAGCCTGACAATCGCCATAACGATGGAAAGGCCCAAACCGAAACCGGACGTAGAGCGGCTTCCAGTCCCGCGATAGAAACGATTGAGCACCATCGCCCTTTCGCTAGGCTGAATTCCGGGGCCGGTATCGATAAAATCAATTCTCGCTCCGCCATCAACGTGAGTAAGTCTGATCGTAATCGTCCCCCCTGAAGGAGTAAATTTGACAGCATTGTCAAAAATGTTGGCAATCGCCTCGAACAGAAGATGCCCGTCGCCTTTAACCGTGTCCACCGCCTCAACGCTCAGAACCACCTTCACAAGCTTGTCTTCCGCAAGAGGTTCAAATAACTCGACGGCCTGTTTCAGAATATCAGACAGCTGCACTACGTTGAATCCCGCTCGCCTTTCTTTGTTTTCGATTTCGGAAATGCGCAAAAGCGCCTGAAAGCGCAAGAGCAGCGAGTCCATTTCCGAAATCATCTGTTCGAAGATCGGTCCCTGCCCATGCTGCTGTGCTCGATAGAGCATGGCGCGCAGCCTTGTAAGAGGGGTACGCAAATCATGAGCGATACTATCGCACACGCTTTTCACTTCTGACATCAGCCTTTCGATCTCGTCGAGCGTTTTATTCACGATGACGATCAGCATATCGAGTTCGTCACGCCTTCTTGAAATAGGCAATCTCTGCCTGATGTCGCCGCGCATGATCAGTTCGCAGACCCGCTGTATCTCATCGATACGGGAAAGCGGCTTGAAGCTCAGCATGAAGCCGAACAGAAGACCGATCACCACTGTCAGCGATCCGCCCCAGAAAAATGCACCTTTCATGATCTCGCGGAATTCCAAAAGCTGCTGGACATCGTGTCCGAGAAGAAGCAAATCTCCGGAATTCAGTCGAATCGCCGAAATTCGCACGATACGCGACTGCGGAAAAGCCTTTGAGGAAGACAATTTGATCTGATAGATATTCCCGTTCTGCGGAAGATCACTTGGAATATCGGAAAGATTCCCGGCCACCCATCCGCCCTTTTTCGAAAACAAGCCGAAAAGGTAGGTATGACGCAGATCTCGCCTGATACCCTCCGAAATCTTCACTGGCAGACTGCCCGGATTTGCGTGGGTGTAATCCTTTTTCTCGATATTCAGAATCTGGTCGACACGACGAGTCATTTCCCTTGCCGTCTTCCAGTAGACAAAACCCAGCAGCATGACCACGCAAAGCATGAAAAAAATACTGTAGACCAGGGTCAGTCTGAACGTGGTCGTTCTGGAAAGCTTAGAGATGTTCACCGAGGAGGTATCCGGACCCGCGAACAGTGTGAATGAGAGGAGGAAGACCTGGCGCATCGACCTTGCGACGCAGGCGTCCGATGTGAACGTCGATGATATTGGTGCCGGGGTCGAAGTGATAACCCCACACCGACTCGAACAGCATGGTACGCGTGAGAATCTGCTCGGAATTTCGCATCATGTATTCAAGGAGGCGGAATTCCATGGGGAGAAGATCCAGGCTGACCTTGCGACGCGTGACCGTCCTCGACACGAGGTCGAGCTCGAGATCGAGGAAGCGCAGCATGGTTTGCGGCGTCTGTCTGTCCTTCCTCCTCAAAAGGACCTCGACTCTGGCCGCCATCTCGTCGGAAGCGAAGGGTTTGATCAGGTAATCGTCTCCACCTGCACGCAAACCATGCACGCGTTCGTCAACATCGCTGAGCGCGCTGATCATCAGCACGGGCGTATCAATATTGTCCCGCCGCATGGCGGTCACGATGGCAAGACCGTCCATGCCCGGAAGCATCCTGTCGAGCGTGATGAGGTCGAAATTGCCAGACAGTGCGCGCACCAGTCCGGTCATGCCGTTGTCGACCCATTCGACTTCGAAACCATGTCCGCCCAGCTCCGCGATGATCTCGCGGGCAGTCGTTTCGTCATCCTCTATTGTCAGAATTTTAGCCATCATCGATCCTGTGACAGCATGGGCAACAAAAAAATCCCCGCATCTGCGGGGATTTTTTCAGAACGGCCTGGGTTAGAAGCTATGCTTGACACCCAGCCCGAATGCGCCGGCCCCCGCACCCAGTCCAAAGGGATTGGTTGCGAGATTGTAGACATTATTCGTCTTGGTATAAAGGGCGTAAATTTCCGTCCTGTCGGATAGCGCCTGTCCGTAACCCAGGGAAAGCTGGTTCGCCATGCCCGCAGCGCCGCCGTCAGCCCGGGTGAAGGCAAGACGAACATGTCCCTTCGAACCGACATCCTGCGCCAGGGACAGATACCAGTCGTTCATCGTCATGCCGCCCGAAGCGGGTACATGGATGGAATCGAGCCCGGAAAAATTGTAGCGCAGCTGCGCGAGGCCCAGGCCGAAATGCGTCCCCGCGGCAAATCCGTATGAAACGCCCGCCCGGTTGACCGATCTGCTCGGACCGTAAGCGGCAGCCCCCCAATCCGTTTCATTCGAAACGAAAGCCCGGGAGTGCCCGAAATCGTAGTCCAGCGACATCGAAAGCTTGTTGCCGTCGCCCTCGAACCCCGAAACCAGGGCATCGCTGCTCGTGATATAGGCAATGGTCGCGCGCAGGTTGCCGAAATTCGGCGTCCAGTATTGCAGCACCTTGTCCCTCATGTGCGCCAAGGGATTCTCTTCGCTTTTCAACCCGAAATAGGCATTCTGCGGGGCTTGCGCACGCGCTCCCGAACCGATCCTGGACGAGTCGGCAGCAGCAACACCCGGCACCAGAAGCGCCGCAGCAATGATTATTCTTTTTCTGTCCATGTTGACCTCATGCTGCCCGCATCGCGCGGGCCACAGGGTGACCACACCCCTAGTATAGGCCAATGATGCAACAAGTCCTGCCGCATGGCAAACAGCGGAAGGCAAAATGTCTCCTTATTGCAACATCCTGTACTGCTTGACGATATGCTGCTGCCGTCTGCTGATGGGGAGTTTTTCCGTCCGTCCGTCCAGGACGACCTTCCATCCCCCGTCGTCTGAATTCTCCTTTTCGAAACCCAGAATACGTTTTTTTGCAACGAGGGTACTGCGGTGGATTCTGACGAAATCCTCCCTGAATTCCTCTTCAAGACTGGTGAGCGACTCTTCCAGAAGATAGATCCTTTCCTGGGTGACAAGCGCCACATATTTGAGCTCCGCCTTCATGTAGATGATGTCGGAGACCGCGACGAGATGGATCTTCCCCCGTTCCGGAATGGAAAGATGCGTCCTGGGCGCATCAGACAACGCCTTCAGCATGTCGAGCGGCAAAGGGCGCATGGTGCCCGCCCTGGACAAGGCCGAAAAAAGACGCCCCAGCCTGATCGGTTTCAGCAGATAATCGACCGCATGCACTTCGAATGCCTGCAGGGCATGGTCGCTATATGCAGTGGTGAAAATCACAGCTGGAGGATTGGGCAGCCTGGTGAGGTGTTGGGCAAGCTCGATTCCGTCCATTTCAGGCATCCTGATGTCGAGCAGAATGACGTCGACTTCTGCCGTTTCGATGATGCGCAGGGCCTCCAGACCGTTCGCCGCCTCGCCCACGACCTCCAGGGGAAGCTTGGCGCTACAGTCGGCCAGAAGATCCCTGATCCGTTGTCTCGCCGGCATCTCGTCGTCAACGATCAGCACTCTCAAGGTATCGTCAAGCACGGTGTTCCGCCTCCTGTATATAGGGCATGGTGATGTGAACCTGGAATACGCTTCCTATCTGTTCCGCCTTCAGGCTCGCCGCAGCGTCGAAATGCAGACTGAGCCGTTCCCTGATGTTCTCGAGCGCCATCTTGTTGCCTTGACGGTGGCTCGCCGTATCCCGTGAATAGGGATTGCGAAGCACGGCGTGGATGTCGTTGCGCCTGCGGTAAACATGGATGCGGATGACTCCAGTCGACGAGGAAGGCTCGATGCCGTGATAGACCGCATTCTCGATGAGGGGCTGAAGCACGAGCGGCGGCACCATGGCGTCCGCGGGCATTTTGGCGATGTGCCAGTCTACCTGGAGCCGCTCCCCCAGCCGGAGCTTTTCAAGATCGAGGTATTCGCGGCAAAGTTCGATTTCCTTTGCCAGCGTCGTCAATTTCCTGTTGTCGGCCATCAGCACCCTGAACATGTCGGCGAGGTCTTCAAGTGCAAGTTCGGCCCTGGCCGGTTCAGACCGGATCAGGGAAAGCACGGCATTGATGCTGTTGAAGAGAAAATGCGGACGGATTCTCGCCTGCAGCGCCTGAAGCCTCGCTTCGGCAAGCGCAGGGGAAAGCGCGCGGCTTCTCATATTGAAGTACCAGAGCAAAAAGGCGATCGTCAGCAGGCTGAAAAACCAGGTGCGCATCAGGCTGCCGTAAGACAGGAATGCGCCCAGCCAGTGGATCATAAAGCCGAGCGCCATCTCCAGGGCGAAAATCAGGGCAGCGGCCGCGAAATAGGGGAATCCGTGCAGCCAGTCGTCGAGCAGCGCGAAAAGCAGCATGCTCGCCAGAAGAAGCGGCTGGCTCACCGTGGAAATGTCCATCCATTCCAGCATCATCCCGGACCACGATGAC
Source organism: Pseudomonadota bacterium (assembly GCA_021811205.1). The sequence continues at coordinate 4,206 of JAJZPK010000051.1, read as the reverse complement.
GACTTCAGGATGGCCGCCAGAAAGCAGAGCAGGTTGACGATGACAAGCGTGCGCAGCATGATCCCGGCATTGCGGAAATTCGGCAGCGCAGGGTTTTGCTTTATACTATTAGGATTCATCTACTTATTCTGAACAAGGCACGAACAGTATGCAAGACCTCGAAAAAGAAGAGCGGCAACCCAAAACATGGTCTGGCAGGTTCTCCGAGCCGGTTGCGGAAATGGTCCAGAAATTCACGGCATCCATTTCCTTCGACAAGCGGCTCGCCGAATTCGACATCCAGGGCTCCCTTGCGCATGCAAGCATGCTCCATTCGGTTGGCCTGCTGAGCCGCGCCGATCTGGACTCGATCGAGACAGGCATGCAAGCCATACTCGTCGAGATCAGGGAAGGCATATTCGAATGGTCGATCGAGCTGGAGGACGTCCATCTCAACATCGAAAAACGCCTGACAGCGCTCGTCGGGGACGCGGGCAAGCGCCTACATACGGCAAGATCAAGGAACGACCAGGTCGCAACCGACATCCGGCTCTTCATGCGGCACGAAATCGACGGCATCATCGAATCGATCAAATCACTGCAGCGTGCCCTGCTTGATCTCGCCGATCAGCATGTCGACACCGTGATGCCCGGATTCACCCATCTTCAGGTCGCACAGCCCGTCAGCTTCGGACACCATCTGATGGCTTATTTCGAAATGCTCGACCGGGACAGGGACCGCATGCAGGATGCAAGACGCAGGCTCAACAGGCTTCCCCTGGGTTCCGCCGCTCTTGCAGGGAGCAGCTATCCCATCGACAGGGAACAAGTCGCCCGCATGCTCGGATTCGACGGCGTGTGCGAAAACTCGCTTGATGCCGTCTCGGACAGGGATTTCGCGATCGAATTCTGCGCATCAAGCTCGATACTCATGACCCATCTTTCGAGATTTTCGGAAGAATTGATCCTCTGGATGAACCCCGGATTCGGCTTCATCGACCTCGCCGACCGCTTCTGCACGGGTTCATCCATCATGCCGCAGAAAAAGAATCCCGACGTGCCAGAACTCGTCAGGGGAAAAACGGGAAGGGTCAACGGGCATCTCGTCTCCCTGCTCACCCTGATGAAGTCCCAGCCGCTGGCCTACAACAAGGACAACCAGGAAGACAAGGAACCGCTTTTCGATGCCGTCGATACCGTCTCGACCTGCCTCCAGATCTTCGCCGAAATGGTCCCTGGCATCAAGGTCAACAGGGAGGCCATGCGGCTCGCCGCGAGCCGCGGCTTTGCGACGGCAACGGATCTCGCAGACTATCTCGTCAAGAAGGGACTGCCCTTCAGGGATGCGCACGAAGCCGTGGCAAAAGCCGTGCGCCATTGCGAAACCAAGGGTTGCGATCTTTCCGACCTGCCGCTCGATGAGCTGAAATCCCTTTGCCCGCTCGTCGAGCAGGACGTCTTTGAAGTGCTTACCCTGGAAGGCTCGTTGCGCAGCCGCGATCACATCGGCGGGACGGCGCCCAAGCGGGTGAGGGATGCCATAATCAGAGCAAGAAGCCGCCTTGCCTGAACTCTGGGAGCACATCGCATCCTGCATTTCGGACGCGACCGGAAGGCCGTTTCTCCTGAAGCAGAAAAGCGCCGTGGGCGGCGGCTGCATTTCCGACGCATGGCTGCTGGAAGGCAGCTCAGGCCGCTATTTCGCCAAGACAGGGCGGCATTCCTTCGAGTCCGAAGCTTCCGGATTGAATGCGATCGGATGCGCAGTGCAAACCCCTGCCGTGATCTGCATGGGTTCGTTCAAGGGAATCGATTGGCTCGTTCTTGAGTACATCGACATGAAGAACGGGCTTTCCCGCTTCGACCTGCTTGGCGAACAGCTCGCCGCCATGCACGCCGTTTCAGCCAGGGAATTCGGCTGGGATCAGGACAACCTCATCGGCTCGACACCCCAGATCAATTCGCCCTCGCCCGACTGGGTCGAATTCTGGAGAACGAGGCGCCTGGGTTTCCAGTTCGATCTGGCAAGAAAAAAAGGGCATGCATTCAGGCGCGGGGAAAGGCTGCTGGAGAAGCTGAATGTATTCTTTCCGGACCACGGACCTGCCCCCTCGTTGCTTCACGGGGATCTTTGGCGTGGAAATGCGGGGTTCGACCCATCTGGAACCCCCATTCTGTTCGACCCTGCCGTCTATTTCGGCGACAGGGAGGCGGACATGGCCATGACCGAACTCTTCGGGGGATTCCCGCAATCCTTCTACGCTGCCTACAGCAATGTTCTTCCGCTGGGTCCGGAATACAGGACGAGAAAGAAGCTCTACAATCTCTACCACATTCTGAACCACTTCAACCTGTTCGGCGGAAGCTACCTTGCGCAGGCCGAATCCATGATAAACGACCTGCTGTCGGAAGCTTCCTGAATTATTTCAGCATTTCCTGAAGCTCGCCCGACTGGAAGAGCTCGATCATGATATCCGAGCCGCCGACGAACTCGCCGTTGACATAAAGCTGGGGAATGGTGGGCCAGTTCGCATATTCCTTGATGCCCTGGCGGATTTCCGGGTCGGCGAGCACATCGACGCTGAAGAAATCCTGGACGCCGCAGCGCTTCAGAATGTTCACAGCATTGGCCGAAAAACCGCACTGCGGGAACTGGGGTGTGCCCTTCATGTAAAGCACGACGTGATTGGCCTTCACCTGTTCCTTGATTGTGTCTTGTATGTCCATGTTCGCTCCGTCAAATCCGACAAAAATAGTACGGTAAAGTGTACCTGCCGTTCATGCCGAGGTCAATCGTCCGCCGCTGACCCGATCATTCCCTGAAAGATCACGCCATGTCGTCACTTCAGAAAATTTTTCGGAAAGCAGCTTCCTGCAATTTTCCCCCTGGTCGTAACCATGTTCGAAAAGCAGCCATCCCCCTGACTTGAGATAAGAAGGCGCATCGTTCACGATGCGCCTGATGGCGTCCAGCCCTTCCTTTCCGCTCGTCAATGCCAGCGAAGGCTCGAATCCGAGTTGCTTCAAATGTTCGTCTCCTTCCGCAATATAGGGCGGATTCGAGACGATTAGATCGTATTTTTCCATGGGGATTGCGTCGAACCAGTCGCTCAGGAAATAGCTGACGTTGGAAAGATTCCTGCCGTTTTCCTTTGCGATTTCCAGGGCTGCCCGAGATTTGTCGATCGCGAAGATTGCAGCGCTCTTTCTCAACCTCGCGATCGAAACGGCGACTGCGCCGCTTCCCGTTCCGAGATCGAGGACTTTTCCGTCCTCTGGCATATGCTCGAGCGCGAGGTCGACGAGAAGCTCCGTCTCCGGCCTCGGAATCAGCACGGCCCGAGTCACCTTGAAATTCTCGCCGTAGAATTCCCGAAAGCCGGCAATGTAGGCGACAGGTTCGCCTTTCAGCCTTCTTTCGACATTCTTTTCGAATTCGCGAAGACCGCTTTCTTCGGGTTCATCCTGAGCATGGGAAATGATCCAGGCGCGATCGATTTTGAAGGCCGCGCAAAACAGCGCCCTCGCCTCTATCATGGCCTCCCCTTTATCGAACCCGAGGGACGCGCCTATCCTTTCGGATGCCTGTCTCAAGACAAGTGAGACGGTCAACCCAGCTTCACCTCTTCCGACATCGCAGCCAGCATGTCGGCCTGATGCTGCGCCATGAGTGCGCCTGTCAGTTCGAAAAGATCGCCGTCCATGATCTCTTCGATCTTGTAGAGGGTCAGGTTGATCCTGTGGTCGGTGATGCGTCCCTGCGGGAAATTGTAGGTCCTGATGCGCTCGGAGCGGTCCCCGCTTCCGACCAGCGATTTTCTTGTCGCGGCCTGTTGCGATTGCTGGGCCGAAACCTGCCTGTCCTTGATCCTTGCCGCGAGCACGGACATCGCCTGCGCCTTGTTCTTGTGCTGGGATCGATCGTCCTGGCATTCCACGACGATTCCCGTGGGCAGATGCGTGATCCTGACGGCAGAGTCTGTCTTGTTGATGTGCTGACCGCCCGCGCCGCTCGCGCGGAATGTGTCTATCCTGAGCTCGGCCGGATTCAGCACGACTTCGTCAACCGCGTCGGCTTCCGGCAGGATCGCTACCGTGCAGGCCGAAGTATGGATTCTTCCCTGGGTTTCCGTGGCAGGTACGCGCTGCACGCGGTGCGCGCCCGATTCGAACTTGAGCCTGGAATAGGCGCCGTGGCCGGTGATCTTCGCGATGATCTCCTTGTAG
>JAJZPK010000050.1 GCA_021811205.1 Pseudomonadota bacterium | reverse complement strand
CATCCTCGATCGCATCGTCATCAACAACGGCAGGGTCATCTCCTTCCTTCCGAATCTGTTCGGCACGCTGGCGGTTTTCCGCTTCACGAAGGGCGGCTGATTTGCCCCGCTCCAAATTCTTCTGGGTTTCCCTGCTTTATTTTTCATCGGGTTTTCCATTAGGTCTTTTCTACGACATCTTCCCCGTCTATTTCAGGCAGCAGGGAATCGAACTGAAGAGCATCGGGCTCATCAGCCTGCTGGGTCTCGCCTGGACGCTCAAGTTCATCTGGGCGCCTCTGATCGACCACTTCCGGCATCACCGCATCTGGATGGCGGCAATGGACCTGATGATGGGGCTTGCGATGCTTTTCTTCGCGGTCAAATCCGGTTTCGGTCCCTGGGTATGGATAGGCATCGGCGCCATCACGCTCTTTTCGGCCACCAACGACATCGCGACAGACGCCTATTCGATCGAGCTCCTGGAAAAGGGGGAGATCGGTCTTGCCAACGGACTGAGGATAGGTTTCTATCGGGTCGGGATGCTGGGGGCAGGCTTCATCCTCATTCTGAGCGACTATGTCTCATGGAAGGGGGCTTTCACCCTCTCGGCCCTGGTATTTCTTGCGGGCGCAGCTTGCGTGCTGTTCGCGCCCAGGGAAAAGCCGAGAATGAATCGATCCATCCTGTCGATCTCGCTCGAAATCAAATCCATCCTGTCCCGTCCGCGTTTGTTCGGGACCATACTGCTGTTTTTTCTGGGTGCCCTCTGGCTGGTCGATCGAGCAATCCATGTATCCAGGAGCATTCCATCCTTCTGGTCGATCGCTTTCGCGGTCGTGCTTGCGGTTTTCGTGCTGTCGCGGCTTTTGGTGAAAAAAAGCGAGCGGATGGAGGCGACCGAAGGGCCGATGTTCGGGGCATTGCTGAGCCTCCTGCAGCGGCCGGGCATTCTGCCCGTGCTCGTCTTCATACTGCTTTTCAAGCTGCCCGATTCGGCGATGGGTTTCATGATCAAGCCGTTCTGGGTCGACTCCGGATTTTCCAATACCGAAATCGGGCTGGTTTCGGTCAACATCGGGCTCGGCCTGTCCATCGCAGGGGGGCTGGCGGGCGGCTGGGTGACGGACAGGATAGGAATATTCAAGGCGCTCTGGGTGCTGGGACTGTTCCAGGGGTTCTCGAATCTGGGCTATGTGATCGCCGCATGGGTCATCCCGCACGGCACCGGGACGCTGGTCCTGTCCCACAGGGTGCTCATGTATTTTGCAAGCGCGATAGAGTCCTTCAACAGCGGCCTGGGCACCGCCGCTTTCCTCGCTTTCCTGATGGCGATCGTCGACAAGAGAAGAAGCGCGACCGAATATGCGCTGCTTTCATCGGTATTCGCGCTCTCCCGCTCGTTTGCGGGCTGGGCCGGCGGATTCGGCGCGCAGTATCTGGGCTATGCGCCCTATTTCCTGCTCACGCTTTTCATGATGTTTCCCGCCTACCTGTTTCTGCCCTGGGTGAAAAAAATGCTCGAGAAAATGGAGAATTGAAATGCGCTTCGGAAAGAAGATATTCAAGTCCAGGCAGGAAGAGGAAATCGACGTAAGCGAATCCGACGGGGTGAGAACGCTGCATCTCGGCAGCACCGCCATACAGAGCGCAATGCGGATCTCGAAACCGGATCAGCTGGAACTCGCCTATGTCCGGGCGATGATGGCCTTTCTTCTGTTCAAGCCTTCCCCTGAAGAGATCCTCATGATCGGTCTCGGGGGCGGGTCGCTGGCGAAATTCGTGCACAAACACATGACAGATGCGAGAACGGTCGTCGTGGAAATCAGTCAGAAAGTTCTGTCGGTCGCCCGGCATCTCTTCCATCTGCCCGATGACGACGAGCGGCTGAGCGTGGTCATCGAAGACGGCGCGGCCTATCTTCCCGGAAGACAAGCCATTGCAGACATCATCATGATCGATGCCTACGACGGGCATGCCCAGCCTGAACCGCTGACGAGCAAGGCTTTCTATGCCCATGCCAGAGAGGCATTGAAGGAGGAAGGCATTCTTGTCGTCAATCTCTGGGGAAGCGACAAGAATTTTTCGACCTATCTGTCGAGGATAGAGGAGGCGTTCGGCGACCTCGTCCTTTGCCTGCCTACGGAAAAACGCGGCAACATCATCGTTTTCGGGTTCAAGACATATGTGGGCAATTTCGACTGGCAGGATCTGAAGGATGCGGCGAAGAGCCTGTCATCGAGATACGGGCTGGAATTTCCCAATTTCGTTGAAGGATTGAAGAAGATGAACAGGCATACGGAGAAGAAACTGCTTCTGTCACAATAAAATCATCTGACTGTAACGAAAAAGCTGAATTCATGGCGCATAGTTCGAAAAACGAGGAGTTGCGGCCATGTTCAGAAAATTTTCTTTTCTCATCAGCTGGTTTCTGCCCCTTCTGCTCTACAGCCACGACGCATGCGCATGGGGACTTTTCACCCATGCCTATTTCGGCCAGCTCCTGATCTGGGGCATTCCGATCACCGACAGGCGCTTCCGCAATGCGATCAAGCAGTTTCCTGAACTGCTGATCGCCGGCGCATGTCTTCCCGATCTGGCCATGTTCGGCAAGCGGGCAGGCACCACTGCATTCGAAGTGACGCACAAATGGGAAAGCGCCAGACGCCTTCTTGGGTCGGCGCAAAACGACATGGAGCGTGCGATGGCGCTCGGTTATTGCAGCCATCTCTTCGTGGACATCATCGCCCACAACCATTTCGTTCCCGCGCACGAGAAGATGTGGGGAAGGCATCATCTCGTGACTCATGCCTTCTGCGAATGGGCCATGGACGCACACATCATGCCCCATCTTTTTCATTATCCGGACAGGCTGCTCTTCAGGCACAGGGAAATACTGTCAGGCTACGCTGCACAGGCCTTCGGTGCGGAATTCAGACATGCGGAAAAATCCCTCGTCTATCTGGCGCGCGGCGTCAGCGCCTTGCGCGGCGGCAGGGTGCTGCAGCTTTGCCACATGGGGGCGAAAGGGATCGATCCATGGCTATCGAGGCGATTCGGTTACTACACGCGCGAAACGGGATCCAGGCTTTCCCAGATCAACAGGATACTGGAAGGAGAAGAGCCCGCATGGCATGCCGAACTGTACGGCGAGGAAATCGAAAGGGAGGTCGAGGAAAGGATGGCATCGATCACGCCTCACAAGCTGCGACACAGAATCCCGCTGCCTGCCAGCCTTTTCCAGGCCGCTTAGGGTCTTAACATGCACTAGACCAGGAAGGAAATCCAGGCGATGGATGAGCCGATCAGCGCGCCTGCGAGCACGTCGCTGGGGTAATGCAGCCCCAATACCATGCGCGAGACGGCAACGAGTGCCGTGAACGGGAAGACGACCCAGGCGAGAAAAGGGAAATAGGCGACTGCGACCATGCTGAAGGCCACTGCGTGAAGCGTGTGACCCGAAGGGAAGCTGAATCTGTCGAGCGGCGCGGTGATGCAGGCAATGTCCGGATTCACCTGATACGGGCGAGGCCTGGAAATTTTCTGCTTCAGCCATTTGTAGATGAGGGTGCAGGTGCCTCCTGTGAGCAGCATGTGCACGACAGGAAAGAGGGCGTCGTATCGGAAGACAAGCAGCAGAAGGATCATCAGCGTGTACCAGAACACCCCATCCCCCAGGCGGCTGACCGTCCTGAACAGTCTGCGCACCCAGGCATACTGGCTTGTGTGGTTGAGCCTGATGCAAAGCGACAAATCGAGTTGGCTGATGTGTTTAATCGGCTGCATGTTCGCCTCCCGCTGCATTCATGAATAAGGTTTCGATTTTCCTGTTCACGCTGTCCTGATTGAGGTCCAGCACGGATTGTCTCGCCCTGATTCCCAAATCGCCGATGCGAGTCGGATCGTTCGCGAGATCGACGGCAAGACGCATGAACTCCGATTCGTTGCCCATATGCGCGACCAGCCCGTTGTCGCCGTGCCGCACATGCTGGGAAGCTGCGGCATAATCGAAAGCAACCAGCGCAAGTCCGCTTGCCATCGCTTCAACGACCACATTCCCGAAAGTTTCCGTCATGCTCGGGAAGAGGAAGATGTCGGCGGAGGCGTAATGGACGGCGAGCTCATCTCCCGTTTTCATGCCGGTGAAGATGAAATCGGGATGCCGCTTTTCAAGCTGCTTTCTTTCAGGTCCGTCCCCAACCAGGACGCATTTGAGGTAAGGCTGCGCGATCTTCATCCGCTCCACGGACCTTGCCAGGAAATCGAGATTCTTTTCCGGGGCAAGCCTGCCGACATAAAGACAGACAGGCTGCGCAAGTCCGACGCCCCATTGCCTTCTGAGCTCGGCGCTGCGCTTGGCGGGATCGAACCGGCTCGTGTCGACGCCGCGGGAGACGATGACCGGATTGTTTATGCCCATTCCTTTGAGCAGGCCTTCCATTTCCTGCGTCGAGACGATCGTGCAGTCGGCCTTGTTGTGGAACTTCTTGAGATAGCCGATGATCGGTTTTCTCAGCCAACCGATTCCGTAATGCCTGCTGTAGTTGTGGAAATTGGTGTGGAACTCGCTCGAGACCGGGATGCCGAGTTTTTTCGCGGCAGAAAGCGCGGACCAGCCGAGCGGCCCTTCCGTCGAAATGTGGACGATGTCCGGTCGGTGCGCGGACCAGAGTTTGCGCAGGGCGCGCCCTGCAGGCAGGCCCATCTTCAATCCTTCGTAATTGGGAATGGGGATGCCGCCCTGCAGGATGACCTCGAAATTTTCGCTGGGTGCGACATGATCGCATTCGCCCTGCCTGGGGCGAATCAGCTGCAGACTGTGATGGCGACTTTTCAGCCCTTCGACCATGCGTTCCACGGTCAGGGCGACGCCGTTGATCTCCGGAGGGTAGGTCTCCGTTACAACTGAAATCCGAAGTTTTGTGCTCTCCATGAAAGCACAGTCTGAGGGCGATTCAAGAAGTTACGATGACGTTTTGTTGAATATTTTGTGACAGTCAGCCGAACAGAACGAGCAGCCAGACAAGGACGACATTGACGAGACTGAGGAACACGGCCGCGCTGCCGATGTCTTTGGCGCGTTTGGCGAGATGGTGGTTTTCCAGGGATATCCTGTCAACCGTGGCTTCGATGCCCGAATTGAGCAATTCGACGATCAGCACGAGCAGGACGCTGCCGATGAGCACGGCCTTCTTTGTCCCCTCCAGATGCAGCATGAGCGCGATGGGAATCAGGACGACGGCCAGGAAAACTTCCTGGCGGAAGGCATCCTCGTTCCTGAAGGCTGCCGAAAAGCCTGCGAGCGAATAATGGAAAGCGTTCCAGAGACGCTTGAGTCCGGTTTTTCCTTTGAATGGAGATTCCTGTTCCATGCTTACCCTAAAAGATGCGATTCGATATAAATGTCGACGCCGGATACCGGCGAAATGAATGTGGCGGGTATGGGTATTCCGGAGCGCCAGTTCGAAACCGCCTGGCGCTTCGATTCGCCGCTGACCAGGAAATATACGCTGCGGGAAGCGGAAAGCCTGGCCGGACTCAATGTGACGCGCTCAGGCGGGGGCTTGGGCGAATCGAATACGGCAAAGGCATCCTGTTCGTCCCAATCCTTCTCGGGGAAAAGACTGGCGGTATGGCCGTCTTCCCCGAGGCCGAGCAGGACCAGGTCGAAATCATCCACGCGATTCAGGATTTCAGAATAGCGGCGTGCGCCTTCGATCGGGCCGAGCTCTGCGGCAATGGCATGGATCTGGTTTTGAGGAATAGGGACATGACCAAGCCATGCTTCATTCGCCATCAGGCTGTTGCGCTCCGGATGCTCCGGAGGCAGGCAGCGTTCGTCCCCGAAATAGATTTCCCATGACGCCCAGTCCGTTTTTGCGTTTCTGAGCTTTTCGTAGATTGCGCGGGGCGTGTTGCCGCCGGCAAGCACGATCCTGAATCTCCCGCGCTCGGCAATGGCGCGCTCGGCGCATTGCGAAATACTTTGCGCAGCCGCGTCCTGCAGTGCATTCAACGAAGCATGGGCATGCCATCGGCAAATTTGTCGGGGAACGACCACAAAGAATTCCTGTCCAAGTTTACGACGGTGGGACTATACCATAAACTAGTTTGAACTAATTCGAATGGGAGGAACGCATGCGCATGGGGATGGTAGGGCTCGGGAAAATGGGCGGCAACATGGCCACCCGATTGAGGCGCGGTGGGATCGAGGTCGTGGGTTACGACAGATCGAAGGAAGCGCTCGAAAAGCTGGCCGATGAAGCAGGGGTGATCGCATCCGGTTCGGTGGACGATCTGCTTGCCAGGCTTCCTTCCCGGAAAATCGTATGGATCATGCTGCCCAGCGGGGAAATCACCGAGAACCAGATTGTCGAGCTATCGAGCATGCTTTCGAAGGGAGACATCGTCATAGACGGCGGAAATTCCAATTACCATGACAGCATGAGACGCGGCGCGATGCTTGCCGAAAAGGGAATCGGGTTCATGGATGCCGGGACTTCGGGCGGCATTTGGGGGCTCGAGAATGGCTATTGCCTGATGGTCGGCGCGTCCGCTGACGTCGCTGAAGCAGTCGAACCGATCCTGAAGGTGCTCGCACCCACCCCGGATTCCGGCTGGGCGCATGTGGGACCCGTGGGGGCCGGACACTACGTCAAGATGATCCACAACGGGATCGAATACGGCATGATGCAGGCGTTCGCAGAAGGGCTGGAGCTGATGGAAAAGAAGCCGGAGTTTTCCCTCGATCTTGCGCAGATCACCGAACTCTGGCGGCATTCTTCAGTGGTGAGGAGCTGGCTGCTCGATCTGACTGCCGAAGCATTGAAGCATGACCAGAAACTGGACAAGATCGCGCCCTATGTCGCCGATTCCGGAGAGGGACGCTGGACGGCGATCGATGCCATAGAGCAGGGCGTCGCCGCGCCCGTGCTCAGCCTCGCATTGCAGATGCGTTTTGCCAGCCAGAACGAAAAAGGCTACGGGTTCAAGCTGCTTTCCCTGATGCGCAATGCATTCGGGGGCCATGCCGTGAAGAGCGAATCATGAAGCATGCCGAACCCTGCACACTGGTCATTTTCGGGGCGGGCGGAAACTTGTCCAGAAAGAAGCTGATTCCAGCGCTCTACCAGCTCGAGCGGTCGGGAAGGCTGCCTGACAAGATGACCATCCTGGCATCCAGTCTGGATGACTGGACGCGCGATGAATGGCTGGACGAAGTGTCGAAAATTCTGATTGCCAAATACCCGAGCGGGGTGGACGAAAAGGCTTTCGAAAAATTCAGAGAGAGACTGCATTATCACAAGAGCAGTCTGGAGGACCCTGAAGCCTACCTGAAACTGAAGAAAACGCTGGACGAGCATCCGGCATTTCCTTCCAATATCGTGTTCTACATGGCTGTGCGGCCTTCCGAATTTCCGAATCTCATCGAGAAGCTGGCCGTTGCGGGATTGCTGGAAGAGAAGGGAGGCTGGAGGCGGGTCGTGATCGAAAAGCCTTTCGGCTACGATCTCTTGAGCGCGCAGATTCTGCAGAAGGGGTTGTACAAGTATCTCAACGAGCCCCAGATCTACCGGATCGACCATTATCTCGGCAAGGGAACGGTACAGAACGTGATGGTTTTCCGTTTCGCCAACCTGCTTCTCGAGCCGCTCTGGAACCGGCATTACATCGACCACGTGCAGATCACTCATTCGGAGACCCTCGGGATCGAGGGCAGGGCGGATTATTACGAAGGGGCGGGAGCGCTCAGGGACATGATCCAGAGCCACCTGCTGCAATTGCTTGCGCTGGTAGCCATGGAGCCGCCCGTTTCGATGTCGGCAGAGCATCTCAGGGACGAGAAGGTCAAGGTCTTGAAGGCTGTGCGTCCCATTCCACAGAATGCGGTGCATGCGCACGCCTTCAGGGGGCAGTACGAGAACGGCATGGTGGACGGCAAGGCGGTGAATGGCTATCTTGACGAGGCTGGCGTGGCGCCTGGCAGCACGACTGAGACCTATGCGGCGCTCAAGCTTTTCATCGACAACTGGCGCTGGGCCGGCGTGCCCTTCTATCTCAGGACGGGAAAACGCATGACCGAGAACAGCTCGGCGATCTGCGTGCGCTTCAAGGCGCCTCCCCAGGATCTTTTGAAGCAGACCAGGCACGAGCCGCCCAAGCCGAACTGGATACTGCTCGGCATCCAGCCCAAGGATTGCATGAGGATGGAAATGCAGGTCAAGGTTCCGGGGCTCGATCTTTCCACGCGCACCATCAGCCTGGATGCGACCTACCACAAGGGAGAAGATCACGACTACGATGCCTACGAAGGATTGCTGCTGGACGTGATGAACGGCGACCATTCGCTTTTTCTGCGCTACGACGAGGTGGAATGGGCATGGCGCATCGTCGATCCGATTTTGAAGGTCTGGTCCATGGAGCGCGACTTCATCAATGGCTATTCGGCCGGATCGTGGGGGCCGCGCGGCACCTATCGCCTTTTCGACAGGGACGATCAGTTCTGGCGGCATTCGCTGGACGTCGATGGGGAAGATTTGCAGGCATTCTGACAATTCCGAAAAAATCGGTATAGAATGGTTTATCACATTCGTGAATGGATGCCATGAAAGCCGAGGAAGCAATAAGATACTGGATCTCGAGGCAGGACTTGAAAAAGCCCGAGAAATTCTATCTGACTGCGGTGAGGTTCTCCATGATTGCCGAGGCCCTGACAACTCTCGAACAGTCGAATCTGATCGATGCGGATGAATCGCGCAGGCTGAGGCAGAAATTCCTCGATGCTCACCCCGGTTTCGAGGAGGCGCTCGACAAGCTTTTCGGCAGCATGTAAGTGAGGATCGCTGCAATCCAGATGATTTCCGGTCCGGAAGTCGAAGCGAACCTGCGTGAAGCGGAACGCCTCCTGATCGAGGCGGCTGAAGGCGGCGCAGGTCTTGTCGTTCTTCCCGAATATTTCCCGATGATCGGCGCCCTTGATGCAGACAGACTGGAGGCCAGGGAAAAGGAAGGATGCGGTCCCATCCAGGATTTTCTGTCCTCCATGGCAAAGCGCCTTGGGTTATGGATTGTCGGCGGTTCCATCCCCCTTCACGGCATTGATCCAAAAAAATCGAGAAACGCCTGCCTCGTCTTTGACGATGCGGGGAATCAGGTCGCCCGATACGACAAGATCCACCTTTTCGGCTTCGAGAAAGGCAAGGAGCGCTATGAAGAGCGGCTCTTCATCGAAGCCGGAGAAGACATTTCGGTCATCGATACGCCCGCCGGCAGAGCGGGACTCGCGATCTGCTACGATCTGCGCTTCCCGGAACTTTTCAGGAAAATGGGGGAAATCGACCTGATCGTCCTGCCCGCCGCTTTCACCGAAACAACGGGGCTTGCCCACTGGGAGATTCTCTTGAGGGCGCGTGCCGTGGAAAACCAGTGTTATGTCGTCGCATCGGCCCAGGGCGGGCTGCATCCCACAGGCAGAAGGACTTATGGCAACAGCTTGATCGTCGACCCATGGGGAGATGTGCTGTCCAGAATGGACAAAGGAGCCGGAATCGTCTTTGCCGATATCGATCCTGCGCGCATTGCCGAAGTCAGGAAAAGTCTCCCTGCGTTGAAGCACAAAAAGCTCGAAATCTCTTGACTATCATGAGCTGCTAATGTTCAATAGTCGAGTATATTGATCGACTATAGGAGACTGCTGAAATGAACATTCCGGAGCGTGACGGAGACGGCTATCTGACCGACATGAACGCATGGACGCCCGAAATCGGCCGTGCAATGGCCGAGGCTGACAATTACGAGCTGGACGACGCAAAATGGTCGCACATCATGAAGGCCAGGGAATATTACGAGGATTTCGGTTCTGTTCCTCCCATCAGGAAATTTGCCAAGTACGTCGAGGAGGATCAGAAGGCCATATTCGATCTTTGGATGACAGGCCCGATGAAGCCGATCACGAAATACGGGGGACTGCCCAAGCCGACCGGATGCGTTTGATCCTTCGCTGTTCTTCCGGGTAGAATCGGGACGCTACCCGGAGAAAACATGGCGAAAGAACTGCTGGAAGCTGCGCTTGCCGGCCACATGGCTGGAGATTTGTCTCGTGCCGAGTCGCTTTACCGCTCCATTCTGGAAGGCGATCCTGAGCAGCCCGACGCGCTGCACTTCATGGGCATCCTGCTGCACCAGAAGGGCATGAGCGACGAAGGTCTCGACCTCGTCAAGCAATCGCTTCAGCATGCGCCCCTTCGCGCCGACTGGCATAACGACATGGGCAACCTGCTCGTCGAAAGGGGTGAGCTTGCAGCTGCAGTCGAGGCCTTCCGGAATGCGGTCCTGCTCGATTCGAAAAATGCGCATGCCTGGAACAATCTGGGCGCTGTCCTGGCAAGGCAGGGGAAAATCGAGGAAGCGGAATCGGCCTATTCGGTTGCCATTGACCTCGATCCGCTTTTCGCCGACGCGCTCAACAACATGGGCAACCTGCTTTCGGCAAAAGGGAAGGAAATCGAGGCCGCTCATCATTACTGCAGGGCTTACGTGATCGAGCCCCTGGAAGGCAAACCCAAATCCATGCTCGGGGTGGCCTATTACAAGCTCGGCAGAATTCGTGAGGCGGCCGAAGTCTACCGCCAATGGATGCTGGAAGAGCCCGGCAACCCCACGCCCCGCCACCTTTACGCTTCATGTTCCGGAAAAGATGTTCCGCCGCGCGCTGCGGACGACTACATCGAAAAAACCTTCGACGAATTTTCAGAGAATTTCGATGTCAAAATGGAGAAGCTTGCCTATCAGGGGCCCAGGCTGATCCAGGAGGCGCTGGCCCGGGCAATGAATCCTGCGGGAAACCTGGTCGGGCTCGATGCGGGGTGCGGAACCGGGCTTTGCGGGCCGCTTGTCAGACCCTATTTCTCGCATTTGGTCGGAGTCGATTTGTCGTCAGGCATGCTGGATGCGGCGGGCAGGCTCGGCGTGTACGACGAGCTCGTCAAGATGGAGTTGACGGAATACCTGGCCGCGAACAAATCGGTCTTCGATGTGATCCTGGCGGCCGACACGCTGATCTATTTCGGTGCGCTCGACGAAGTGCTCAATCAAGCGCACGAGGCGTTGAAACCCGGCGGGCTGCTGATTTTCACGATCGAGGAGGGGATGGGCGACGAAAATCACGTCCTCACGCTGACGGGACGATACAGTCACGGGCGGGATTACGTCAGGCGTGCTCTGGCGGGTGCCGGATTCGAGGTCGTGGCGCTCGATTCCGGTACGGTGCGCTTCGAATTCGGGCAACCCGTCGACTGCCTGGTGGTATGTGCTGTGGCAAGATGAGAAGGGAATTTTATGAAGATCGCTCTTCTGGTTGGGTTTCTCTTTCTGGCAGGATGTGCGTCCATTCCGCCCGAGCTGACCGGCAATCATTTTGCCGCGATCACGCCGCACGATGCGCAGCATTCCGTCGGCAGTCGCGTCAGGTGGGGCGGTACGATCGCGGAGGTTTCGTTGACCCGGACGCAAACCTGTTTCGAGGTGGTGAGTCATCCCCTGGATGCTTCGAAGAGGCCTGAGGCTGACGACAGGACAGAAGGCCGCTTTATCGCCTGCGCCCCAGGCTTTTACGATCCCGCTGTTTATGCTGCCGGAAGGGAAGTGACTTTCGTGGGCATGCTTGAAGCCCCTTCCTTGGGCAAGGTCGGGCAATACGAATACCTGTTTCCCCACCTTGCGGCAAGCTCGGTCTACCTTTGGCCGAAGCGCCCTCCGCCTATGCCGTACTACTACGATCCGTTCTGGTATCAGCCCGGCCCGTGGATGATGGGGCCCTGGTAGGAGAAGGCATTTCCTGAATTTTCCAATGTCGAATTCACTTCTGCGTCATCGCGGCTTCCCCTTGTTCTGGTCTGCGCGCATGTTCGGCACCATGGCCGTGCAGATGCAGTCCGTGGCGATCGGGTGGCAAATCTATGCAATGACAAGAAGCGCCTTCGATCTGGGCCTTGTCGGGCTGATGCAGTTCCTGCCTTCCATCCTGCTCGTGCTGTTCACGGGGCATGCCATCGACCGCTATGACAGGCGCAGAATCCTGGCCATCTGCTTTGTTTTTGAGGCGCTGGCGTCTTTTGCGCTGGTCGCGGGAAGCCTGGAGGGCTGGCTAAGCAGGGAAGGCATGCTGGCCATCGTCTTCGCAGCAGGCGCAGTGCGCGCATTCAAGATGCCTGCCATGCAGGCGCTGCTGCCCGGGATCGTGTCTGCCGATCTCTTTCCCAGGGCGCTTGCCCTGTCCGCTTCCGCCATGCAGTTTGCCGTCATCGCAGGGCCAGCCATAGGCGGATTCGTCTATGTGGCGAGTCCGGTTGCAGTCTATTCGAGTGCGCTTTTCCTGTCTCTGCTTTCGTTTGTTCTCGTCCTTGCCATCAGGACGGAAAGGGGGCAGGCGAGACGCGAACCTTTCAGCCTTGCATCCCTCTTCGCGGGCGTATCCTACGTGTGGAGCCGTCCGGCGATACTCGGCGCCATCTCTCTCGATCTTTTCGCGGTGCTTCTGGGCGGCACGACTGCGCTGCTGCCGATTTATGCGAAGGACATTCTTGAAGTGGGGCCGTGGGGACTCGGGCTCCTGAGTTCGGCGCCAGCGGCAGGCGCGTTGTTGACCTCCATCTTTCTTGCGCGCCACCCGCTAGACAGAAGAACCGGGAGAAGCATGTTCGCTTCCGTCATTGCATTCGGATTGGCCACCCTCGTGTTTTCCGTATCGACTTCCTATGCGCTTTCCCTGATTTCGCTGATTCTGCTGGGCGGATTCGACATGGTCAGCGTGGTGATCCGCTCGTCCCTGGTCCAGCTTCGGACGCCTGACGAGATGCGCGGCCGGGTCAGCGCAGTCAATTCCGTTTTCATCGGCACATCCAACCAGCTTGGCGAATTCGAATCCGGTCTCACCGCATCCTGGTTCGGCACGGTTCCGGCAGTGTTCATCGGTGGAGTGGGCACGATACTCGTTGCGCTTTTATGGATGAGGCTTTTTCCTGAATTGGCCAAAATAGACAGATTGCTCGACAGGAATACGAAAGCTTGAACGCTTTGATCTATACTTGAAACGTGATTATTAGCGAAATCTAATAGAGGAGGCGCCATGAAAAGCAACGTGGGAAGCATAGACAAGATCATCAGGATCATCGTCGGGATCGGCCTCTTGAGCCTGTTCTTTGTCCTCGAGGGTAGCGCAAGGTATTTTGGCCTGATCGGCATCGTGCCGATCGCAACCGCCTTGATGGGGTG
>JAJZPK010000049.1 GCA_021811205.1 Pseudomonadota bacterium | reverse complement strand
GTGCGCCCGCGCCGACTATGCGCTGGAAGTCTTCGGTCCCGATGCAGACAAGCTGGCCTTCCTGGTCGACGGCTATGTCGGCGGCCCCGGCATGGTTACCACTGCCCGCCGTCAGTATCCCGGCCAGTACCTGCACTACCACCGTGCAGGCCACGGCGCCGTGACCTCCCCTTCAGCGAAGCGCGGCTACACGGCTTTCGTGCTGGCCAAGATGAGCCGCCTTCAGGGTGCGTCCGGCATCCACGTCGGCACCATGGGCTACGGCAAGATGGAAGGTGAAGGAGACGACCGCAACATCGCCTACATGATCGAGCGGGACGAATGCCAGGGCCCCGTCTACTTCCAGAAATGGTACGGCATGAAGCCCACCACCCCGATCATCTCCGGCGGCATGAACGCGCTGAGATTGCCCGGCTTCTTCGAGAACCTCGGCCACGGCAACGTGATCAACACCGCAGGCGGCGGTTCCTACGGCCACATCGACAGCCCCGCGGCAGGCGCGATCTCGCTGCGTCAGTCCTACGAGTGCTGGAAAGCCGGTGCCGACCCGATCGAATGGGCGAAAGAGCACAAGGAATTTGCCCGCGCTTTCGAGTCCTTCCCGAACGACGCGGACAAGATCTTCCCCGGCTGGCGTCAGAAACTGGGCGTGCACAAGTAAGCCCGGGAGTCGTAAAACGAAGCCCCTGCATGCAGGGGCTTTTTATTTCGGAGAAACCATGGACAAGGCTCAGTACAGGATCAAGAAGGAGCCCTTCTACCAGCCCCAGGGAAGGGAAATACAGATGTTCGAGGCGGCCTATGCTTCGAGGATGCCGGTAATGCTGAAGGGGCCGACAGGATGCGGGAAATCCAGGTTCGTCGAGCACATGGCCTGGAAGCTTGGAAAACCTCTCGTCACGGTCGCATGCAACGAGGACATGACCGCATCCGACCTCGTCGGCAGATTTCTGCTGGATGCATCCGGTACAAGATGGCAGGATGGGCCGCTCACCATCGCAGCCCGTATGGGAGCGATCTGCTATCTCGACGAGATCGTCGAAGCGCGGCAGGATACCACCGTCGTGATCCACCCGCTCACCGATTACAGAAGGGCACTGCCGCTCGACAAGAAGGGTGAACTGATCGAGGCCCACCCCGACTTCCAGCTGGTGATTTCCTACAATCCGGGCTACCAGAGCCTGATGAAGGATCTGAAGCAGTCGACCAAGCAGCGCTTTTCGGCAATGGAATTCGACTATGCGAAGGAAGAGGTCGAGGCGGGAATCATCGCAAGGGAGACGGGAGTCGAGCCCGAATTCGCGAAAAAGCTCGTGAAGATCGCGCATGTCGCGCGGGACCTCAAGGGACATGGGCTGGAAGAAGGCATTTCGACTCGCCTGCTCGTCTATGCGGCGATGCTCCTCAAAAACGGCATGGAAGCTGCCGAGGCCTGCAGAATGGCGCTCGTTTTCCCCATCACGGACGACGCCGACATCAGGGATACGCTCAATCACGCCATCGACGCCATAGTCGCCTGATGTGATGAAGCTCGAGTGCGGCTTTGCCAGGGTGAAAAGCGTGTTCGAGGATTGCCTCGAACATGCCGGTAAGCTTCTGACGGATTCGGGGATTCTGGCCTACGTGGAGGGAGCGAACGCGATCTGCAGATTGGGGCGGGGGGAGGAACCCGTGCTCGTCTATCTCGAGGAAATGCCGATTGCGGCGTCCCTGCTTGGCGAAGATGTCATCAGTGAAGTCGTCGAATACACGAAAAGGCTTTCCAAAACCCCGAACAGCCGCGCGATCGCTCCTTTCCTGCAAAGCATCTCCTCTGCAGCCAAGGCGCTCGAATCGAGAGAGGTCTTCTCCGAATACCTGATGCTCGTCTCGCACACCAAAAGGAGAACGACGCCGAAGGTGCACGGCATTGACTCCATGTATCCGAGCGCATGCCTCGTCGAATTTCTGAAAAACGCCCCGAGACTCTTCGGGCTGCTTTCCTTGCGAGGACTCAAAAACTGGGTCGAATACGGCATCAGAAGCCATGCTGCCGATCCTGATGCACAGCGCGACTATTTTTCCCTGAAGACGCCCGACAGCCTGGCGATCATGCAGCGCGAGCGGCATGGTACCCTTTTTGCGGACAACGAAAGAAGGCTCGATCTCTATTTGCAGGGCCTGTGGAAGACGAGTTCGCTCTTCGTTCCCTATTCGCTTGCCTATGATGTGATCAGGAAGCCGGTACCCTATTATGACGATCTGGGCATCCATCTTCCCGACGTCTACGACGATTTGCACGACGTTCCCGGAATAGACCGATACAGGGCGTTGCTCGCCCATCTATGCGCGCATCTTCGCTGGAGCAGCCCTGTCATCGCCGACAACCTGAGTCCATTCCAGAGGATGGCAGTCGAAGTGTTCGAGGATTCCAGGGTGGAGCATCTCGCGATGCGGGAATATCCGGGGCTTTCGAAATTGTGGAAAAAGCTGCATCCTGCCCCGAAGGAAGGGGCATGCCCGGAAGGCTGGTCGGCAATACGCCACAGGCTCTTCATGCTCTCCAGGGCGATTCTCGATCCGGACCATGCCTATTCGAATCCTTTCATCCTGAAATACGAGAAACTGTTCAGGGAAATGATGGGCGGCCGCGAATCATCGACGGAAGAAATGGTGGAGCTCGGGGTCAAGTTCATTGCAGAGACGAGGACGCAAACCGATCTTGCGGCGAAAATGTATTTCGAAGACACGGAGGTCGATTACCGGGACGACAACAGGCTGATGTGGCGCTTCATCGAGGAAGGAGACGAGGAGGTCTACGAGAACAAGCCTACGCGCCGCATCGAAAAGAAGGAAATGGAAAGCCTCCCTCCCCGCCTCTATCCTGAATGGAATCAGGCGGGCGGACATTATCTCCCGGACTGGGTGAGCGTATATGAGCATCTCCATCCGAAGGGCGATCCGGGGCGCATTGACGACCTGCTCGCCAAGCATGCCAATCTCGCGAAAAAGATAGGGAAGATCATCGATCTTCTGAAGCCCCAGAATCGGGTGAGGATACGCTACCAGGAAGACGGCTCGGAGCTCGACATCGATGTCGCCATCCGCTCCCTGATCGATTTCAAGAGCGGCGCCCAGCCGGATTCCAGGATCAACATGAACCACAGGCACGACGGCAGGAGCATCGCCGTATCGCTCCTGCTCGACCTTTCCGCATCGCTTGCCGATATTCCGGAAGGCTGCAGCCAGAGCAAGCTCGAGCTCAGCCGGGAAGCGGTCTCCCTGCTCGCCTGGGCGGTCGAAAGGATAGGCGATCCGCTCGCGATCGGGGGCTTTCATTCCGACACAAGGCACGAAGTGCGCTATCTCCACATCAAGGGATACGGCGAGCATTGGGGCGAGGAGGTTAAGGGGCGCCTCTCGGCGATGGATGCCGGTTTTTCAACCCGAATGGGCGCAGCGATACGCCATGCGGGGCATTATCTTTCCAGGCAGAATGCGGAAAAGAAGCTGCTCCTCGTATTGACCGACGGAGAGCCTGCCGACGTCGATTCAAGCGACCCGAAGCACCTGATCGACGACGCCAGGGTGGCGGTCAGGGAGCTCGACATGAAAGGCATCTACACCTACTGCATCAGCCTCGATCCTGCGGCAGACGAGTACGTTTCTGACATTTTCGGTACACATTACACGGTGATCGACGACGTTGCCAGCCTTCCCGACAGGCTTCCCGGGCTTTTCATGGCCTTGACGAAGTGATGGAGGCGCGGCACAAAAACCTGTAAAATTGCTCAATTAAAGAAACCGAACAAGGAGATGTAATGAGCAAGAGCCTTCTGCAATTCATCATTGAAGAGCAAAGAAACATTCCGGGGGCGACAGGGGATTTCACCGGACTACTCAACGATATCGTTTCCGCATGCAAGCAGATCGCCCATGATGTGAACAAGGGCGCACTGATCGGCGTGCTGGGCAGCGCAGGCAGCGAAAACGTACAGGGAGAGACGCAGAAGAAGCTCGATGTGATCACCAACGAGGTGTTCATCAAGGCGAACGAATGGAGTGGGCATCTTGCCGCCATGGCCTCGGAGGAAATGGATGACATCTATCCGATTCCGGCAATCTATCCCAAGGGCAAGTACCTGATCACCTTCGACCCGCTCGACGGTTCCTCCAACATCGACGTGAACATTTCGGTGGGCACGATTTTCTCCATCCTGCGCTGCCCGGAAGGCGTGACCAACCCGACTGCGGCCGATTTCATGCAGCCCGGAACGAAGCAGGTCTGCGCAGGCTATGCGCTCTACGGCCCGGCCACCATGATCGTCCTGACGACCGGACATGGCGTGAACGGATTCACGCTTGACCGCGACGTAGGGGATTTCTTCCTGACCCATCCCAGCATGACGATTCCTGCCGATACGGCTGAATTCGCCATCAACATGTCCAACAGGCGCTTCTGGGAAGAGCCCGTTCAGCGCTATGTGGAAGAATGCACCAAGGGCAAGGACGGCGGGCGCGAAAAGAACTTCAACATGAGATGGGTCGCCTCCATGGTTGCCGAAGTGCACAGGATCCTGACCCGCGGCGGCATCTTCATGTATCCCTTCGACACCAAGGATCCTTCCAAGGCGGGCAAGCTGAGGCTCATGTACGAAGCCAATCCGATGTCCTTCATCGTCGAACAGGCAGGCGGCGTGAGCTCCACAGGCCGCGAGCGGATCATGGAAATCCAGCCGACAGGGCTGCACCAGCGCGTGCCGGTCATCCTCGGCTCGAAGAACGAAGTCGAGCGCGTCGTTTCCTACCACAAGGGGACTTGAGATGGCGAAAGTCAGCATCCTCATGGGCAGCCAGAGCGACTGGGACGTGATGCAGAATGCCGCCAAGCAGCTCAAGGAATTCGGCGTCGAATACGAGGCGAAAGTGATCTCTGCCCATCGTGCCCCCGATCTGCTGGTCGCCTACATCAAGGAAGCCGAATCCAAGGGTGTCGAATGCTTCATCGCAGGCGCAGGGGCTGCCGCTCATCTGGCAGGCGTGGTCGCATCCAAGACGACCCTTCCCGTGCTCGGGGTGCCCATGCCTTCCAAATACCTGCAGGGCATGGATTCGCTTCTTTCCACCGTCCAGATGCCCAAGGGCATACCCGTTGCGACTTTCGCGATCGGGGAGGCCGGTGCGGCCAACGCCGGGCTTTTCGCGGTTTCGATGTTCGCTGCGAAGGATGAAAAGCTTGCGGAAGCGCTCAAGGCTTTCCGCAAGAGGCAGGCGGACGCGATCGCCGCAACCGTCCTGCCGGGGGTCTGAAATGCTGCGCTCGGAAATCAAGAGCCTGCCGCTCCTGCACCGCGGCAAGGTGAGAGACATCTACGAGGTGGACAGGGACAATCTGCTCATCGTCCAGACGGACAGGATTTCTGCATTCGACGTGATTCTTTCCGAGCCTGTTCCCGAGAAGGGAAAGGTTCTGACAGCCCTGTCCGCTTTCTGGTTCGAAAAGCTCTCCCATGTCATTCCCAACCATCTGACCGGGATTCCCTCCGAATCCGTCGTCTCCGCATCCGACAAGGCTCAAGTCGAGGGGCGTTCATTCGTCGTGAAGAAGCTCAAACCGCTTCCGATAGAAGCGATCGTCAGGGGATACATCGTCGGGTCCGGATGGAAGGAATACAAGAAACTTGGCACCGTGTGCGGCATGCCGCTGCCTGCCGGACTCAGGGAGGCCGAAAAGCTCGCTGAGCCGATCTTCACGCCCTCGACCAAGGCTGAAGTGGGCGAGCACGACGAAAACATCAGCTTCAGTGAAGCGAAAAAGCTGATCGGGGACGAGCTTGCCGAGAAGGTGAAGCGGGCTGCGATTTCACTTTATTCGGAAGCTGCCGATTACGCGCTGAAGAAGGGGATCATCATCGCCGACACGAAGTTCGAATTCGGTCTGGACGATGCGGGCAATCTCTATCTGATCGACGAGATTCTTACCCCCGATTCTTCCAGGTTCTGGCCGGTGGATCAGTATGCGGTCGGGAAAAATCCGCCGAGCTTCGATAAGCAGTACGTCAGGGACTGGCTTGAAACCCAGGACTGGGACAAGAAGGCGCCCGCGCCCCATCTGCCCAAAGATGTCCTCGACAAGACGACAGAGAAATACCGGGAAGCCCTTTCCCGGCTGACCTCGAAATGACGGATCTTTCCTGGCTGGTCGAAGGGTTCGGCCGATTCAGGAAGGATCATTTCGAATCGGCCCTTTTCAGGCGTCTCTCGAAGCAGGGGCAGAAACCCAAGGTGCTGGTTCTGGGATGCTGCGATTCGAGGGTAGATCCTGCGATCATCCTCGATTGCGATCCGGGCGACCTGTTCGTCATCAGGAACGTCGCGAATCTCGTCCCCCCCTTCGAGAATGCGGGTCATTACCATGGCACTTCGGCTGCGCTCGAATTCGGCGTGTGCAACCTCGGGATCGAGCACATCATCGTCCTCGGGCATGCCCAGTGCGGCGGCATACGCGCTTTGATGGAAGGCGCTTCGGGGGATGGGCATTCTTTCATCAAGAGTTGGATGAAGCTCGCGGAATCCGCCAAGGAGCGCGCGCTTTCCAAGTCGATGGAAGGAAAGGATGCGGCGAAGGAATGCGAGAAGGAGGCGATCCTTGCATCGCTTTCGAACCTGATGACCTTTCCCTGGATCAAGTCCCGCGTCGAAGAGAAGACGCTTGCGCTGCACGGCTGGTATTTCGACATCGAGGAAGGAACGCTCCTCGGCTATTGCGATGGGAAATTCGAGCCCGTCACCCCAAAAACATCCTGCTGATGTAGTCCCATTCATCCGGGTCGACCGGGGTGATCGAAAGCCTGTTCCCTTTTTGCAGTATCCTCATCTTTTCGAGATCGGGATGCTTCCTCAGCTCGGAAATCGAAACGAGCGGCGTCTTCTTCACGAATTTCACGTCTACGTTGTACCATCGCGGATTTTCCCTCGTCGCCTTCGGGTCGTGATATTTCCCCTCTTCGAACTGGGTTTCGTCCGGATAGGCGAGCTTGCAGACTTCGGCAATTCCGGCGATGCCGGGCTCCATGCAGCTCGAATGGTAGAAGAAAACCATGTCGCCGACCTTCATCTGGTCGCGCATGAAGTTCCTTGCCTGGTAGTTCCTCACGCCGAACCACGGAACGGTCCCCATCGATTCGAGATCGTCGATGCTGACTTCGGAGGGCTCGGATTTCATCAGCCAGTAGCGCATGGGTGTTCTCGAGAAAAGAATTGAGCAAATTCTAAACCAATGCGCCTCAGCGTGCACTTCCCGTAAAATCTCCCTTCTTGTATGCTTTCCCTACAGACCACACAAGCACCCACCATGAACGAAAAAGAAAAAGCGCTCGCGCTCATCGAATATATCGATTCCAGCCCCAGTCCGTGGCATGCGGTGGCGAGCATGGAAGCTTCTCTCATTGCCGCCGGCTTTGTCAGACTGGAGGAGAAGGATCGATGGCAGTGTGAAACGGGCGGGCGCTATTATTGCGTGCGCGGCGGCTCTTCCTTGATCGCATTCGTGAAGGGCGCAGGATCGCTTGGGGAGACGGGATTTCGCATCGTCGGAGCGCACACCGATTCGCCCGGATTAAGAGTCAAGCCGAAACCGGTTCTTGCAGGAGAAGGAATGGCGAGAATCGCCGTCGAGATATACGGCGGGCCGATACTTGCCACCTTCTCGGACAGGGATTTGAGCCTCGCCGGGCGGGTGGCTTTGCGCGGCCGGGAAATGCGGCTGGTGCGCTTCGATCAGCCGCTCGTACGGCTCCCCAACCTTCCGATTCACATGAACCGTGACGTCAACGAACAGGGGCTCAAGTACAACAAGCAGAACGAGCTTCCCCTCGTTTTCGGACTGCTCGAAGAAGGCGGAAATGCGGAAGCCGATTTCCGCAGGCTATTGGCGGATGCTGCAAAATGCAAAGCGGAAGACATCATGAGCTGGGAGCTTGCCGTCTACGACGTTCAGAAGGGCTGCCTCTGGGGGGCGAACGAGGAATTCATTGCCGACAGCCAGCTCGACAACCTCGGATCCACTCATGCCGCCCTGATCGCCCTGATTTCGAACAAAAAACCGGAAGCGACATGCGTTGCGGCCTTCTTCGACCACGAGGAAGTGGGCAGCGAAAGCGCCAACGGGGCTTCCGGCAGCTTCATTTCGGACATGCTGGCCAGGATCGGTGTCCAGGCGGGCCTTGACGATGAAGATCGGCGGCGTGTCATGGCGCGCAGCTTCTTCGTGAGCGCGGACATGGCCCATGCCTATCATCCGAATTTTCCGAATGCGTACGAGCCGGGCCACAAGGTGACGGTGAACAAGGGACCGGTCATCAAAACCAATTCGAACCAGCGCTACACGACCAATGCGGAAACGGCGGCGCGATTCATGGGATTTTGCGAGCAGGCAAAGGTGCCTTATCAGCAGTACGCACACAGGAGCGATCTCGGCTGCGGCAGCACGATCGGCCCGATGGTCGCGGCTCAACTGGGGGTGCCTGGCGTTGACGTGGGTTCCCCGATGTGGGCGATGCACAGCGCAAGGGAGAGCGCCGGGGTCAAGGACCATGCCTACATGATTGCAGCCCTGGCTGCGGCTTTTTCCAGCTAAGCAGATCAGAAGGAAGAGCCGGGTCCCTTGAGAAATTCGATCTCGTCCTCGGTCGACTCCCTCCCCAGAATGGCGTTTCTGTGCGGATAACGGCCGAAGCGCTCGATGATCGACTTGTGCCGCAATTCGAAATCCAGATTCTTGGAAGAGCAGGCCCCGAAGAGCGCGACGGCAATTTCGTGTATTTTCAGGGACTCGCTGTGCATGAACGGCATGTAGAGAAAGCTCTTCTCAATCTGATTCAGATCCCTGTCTGCGCCGCTTGAAACCGCTTCCTGAGCCAGGGCAAGGGCAAGGGGATCGAAGGCGAAAGACAAGGACGAGCCCCGATACATGTTTCTCGAGAACTGGTCGAGCACGATGATCTCGGCGAGCCTGCCGCGTGCACTGCGCCGCCATTCATGCAATTCGCAGCGGGCGGCGGCATGGTGGATTTGAGAAAAACGCTCGCGCACCATGCCGTCGAATGCTTCGTCCTTCTTCCACCATTGGGCGGGTTCTATTTCCTCGAACCAGAATTTCAGAACTGCGTCCATCAGACCGGATCCTGCAGGGCGAATCTCACCTCGAAAGCCTTTCCTTCTGGGGTTTCGACAAGGAAGACTTCCCCGCTGTGGGCATGCGCGACTTCCCTGACGATGGGAAGCCCGAGGCCGCACCCGTCCTCCTGACTGCCCAGGATGCGGTGAAAGCGCTCGAAGATGGACTCCCTCTCGGTCTCCGGGATGGACGGACCGTTGTCTTCGACTGCGATGACGGCGTCGCCTTTCCTGACAAATACCCTGACAGTGACCTTTCCGCCGTTTTGCGTATACCGGATCGCATTGTCGAGGAGGTTCCCAAGCATTTCCTGCAGGAGGAATTCCGATCCGGAAATGATTGCGGGTGTCTGTGATGCTTCGAATCCGAGATCGATGTCCTTCTTCAGCGCCTGGGGCACCCAGCGACCGGTGACTTCGCTCGCGAGGCTGTTGAGGTCGATTTTCGAGACGGGGCCGAGCCGCTCCTGCCCCGGCTCCGCTCTTGCCAGCGAAAGCAGCTGGTTGACGAGATGGATGGTGCGTTCGCTGCTCGTCTTGAGTTGCTCGAGACTTTGTCTGATCTCTTCGGAATCCGTCTGCCTGAGCGCATAGTCGGTCTGGGTTTTGAGCCCGGCGAGCGGTGTCCTCAATTGATGGGCTGCGTCAGCGACAAACCTGTTTTGCGCATCGATTGCTTTCCCGAGCCGATCCAGGAGGTTGTTGATCGCATGGATCAGGGAGCCGACTTCCATTGGAACGTTTTCTTCGGAAAGCGGGCTCAGGTCCCTGTGGGAGCGGCTCAGCACTTCCTTCTGAAGGCGCCCCAAGGACGAGAGTCCCTTCGTCACCCCGAACCAGACGAGGCCGGCGGCAAGGCCAGTGAGCAGCATCTGCGGCAGGATGACGCCTGCCAGGATTTCATTGGCGAGCACCCTTCGTTTCTGCAGGGTTTCCGCGACCTGGACCAGAATCCAGTCTGTACTGTCCCCAGGAACCCCGATATAGAGGGAGGCGATCCTGATCTTGCGGTTATCCAGCCTGCCGTCGTGATAATAGGGCTTGTTGAAATAGATGGGCTGGGCAGGGGAAGAGATGGCTGCGGTACCGGCGACGAATCCCTGGAATCGGCTGCTGACCTTGAAATAGATCTTGTCGTACGGGTCCGTTTCGATCATTTTGCGCGCCCGCTCGGACAGGTCGAGGATCACCTTGTCTCCATCGGTCCTGACCTGCTCCGCAAGGGTCAGGGTCGAGTCGAAAAGGGAGCGGTCGTGGGCGAGATCGGCGAATCTGACGGCTATGTTGTAGGCGATCACGCCGCCCATGACCCAAAGAGAAAGAACGGGTATGAGCAGCCAGAACATGAGCTGGCGGTGGAGCGAAACCTCCCTCATTGGGCCTTCTCGAGCAGGTAGCCGAGGCCCCTGATGGTCCTGATTTCGATTTCGGCAGGTTCGAGTTTCTTCCTCAGCCTGTGGACATACACCTCGATCGCATTGGGTCCGATCTCCTCGTCCCATGCGCACAGCTTCTCTGCAAGCTGTTCCTTGCCGACCACCTGCCCGGCTTTGAGCATCAGTATCTCGAGGACGCCGAGCTCCCTTGCGGACAACTCGAGCGGGTTGTCGTCGATGTAAACGCGCCTTCCGGCGATGTTGAGCGTGAGCCTGCCCTGCTTCAGAATATTGCTGTGCGTCCCCTGCCCTCTTCTCACCAATGCTCTCACCCGCGCTTCCAGCTCCGCAAGATCGAAGGGCTTGGTCAGATAATCGTCGGCGCCGAGATCAAGTCCTGCAACCCGATCTTCCACGGCATCTCTTGCGGTCAGGATCAGCACGGGGAGCCCCTGGTCATGGGCTCGCAGACGTCTCAATACTTCCAGCCCATCCATTCTCGGCAGGCCGAGATCGAGGATGAGCAAGTCGTAGTTCTGGAAGGAAAGGGCATGGTCCGCGTCCACGCCGTCCTTGGCGCTGTCGACCGTGTAGCCTGACTGCCGCAGCGAGCGCGTCAGGCCATCCCTCAACACCACATCGTCTTCGGCAAGCAGAAGCTTCATAGGTTCTCCTCGGATCGGTCGATTTTAGCATTAGCCGGCATGTAAGTTATGTGTAATTAAGCGATGCTATGATAACGAGCTTTCCGTAAAAGAATCGAGACGGCGCAGGCAAGCTGTCTCCGGATATAGACGATGAAGCTCGAAAGAAGTCGCTTTCTCTGGCTGGCACTGGCCGTGGCCTCGATTGCCGCGGCAATGTGGCTCTTGTTCGGCGGCAAGGAACAGGCCCCCGCCGCTGTCCAGCCCTCCGTTCCGGGAATCTTCCGCCCGACAAAGGCGCAATGGGCAAACCTGTCCGCCGAGCCTGTGCAGGCCATGGCTTTCCGCACGGAAATCATCACGGAAGGCAATCTCGCCTATGACGACGATGCCACGACCCAGGTGTTTTCTCCCTATACCGGGCGAGTGACCCGTATCTATGCACAGCTCGGGACTGCGGTCCGGCAAGGTCAACCGCTGATGGCGGTGGCTGCGACGGAATTCGTGCAAGCCAGAAGCGATCTGATCAATGCCGGGGCGCAGCTCAATCTCGCCAAGGCGTCGGAAAGCCGCCAGCATGCGCTTTACTTGGCAAAATCGGGCGCGCTGAAGGACTGGCTTCAAAGCAAGGCTGATCTTGCTGCAGCCGAAAGCAATCTCCAGGCTGCCCGCGCCAAGCTGCAGATTCTCGGAAAATCGGACGGGCAGATCCGCGAATTGGAGCAGGGGAAAGGGGGCGCCGAGAGCTTGCTGCTCTCCCCGATTTCTGGAACGGTCATCCAGCGCCAGATTGGCCTTGGGCAGTACATCAACAGCGCAGCGGGGGGCGCGGCGAGTCCCGTATACACCATCGGCAACTTGTCCAAGCTGTGGATGATCGCCAATGTTCGCGAAGCCGATGCGCCGAGCGTCAGGGTTGGCCAAAGCGTCGAGGTTCGCATCGCGGCCTATCCGGGAAGAGTGTACAAGGCGAAAGTCACCTGGGTCGCTCCGGCGATCGACCCGGCGACACGCAGGCTGCCGGTGCGGGCCGAAGTCGAGAACCCTGACGGCACGCTGAAGGCGATGATGTTCGCCAATTTCGACATCATCGTGGGCAAGGAAAGCCTGGCGCCCGGCGTTCCCAAGAGCGCGATCGTCTACGAAGGTGACGAGACCCGCGTCTACGTGGTGAAGCAGGACGGCACCATTGCCATACGCAACGTGGTTCTCGGGCGCACCCGCCAGGATGGCATGGTGGAAGTAACCTCTGGCCTCGCTCCTGGAGAAAAGATCATCACGGGCGGAACGTTGTTCATCGACAGGGCGGTCAGTTTGGCGATGAAGGCCGGGCAATGAACGCGATCGTGAAGTTTGCGCTGACCCAGCGCATTCTGATAGTCGCGCTCCTGCTTTGCATGCTTGCAGCAGGCACCGCGAGCTACTTGAAGCTCAATATCGAAGCCTATCCCGATCCTGTTCCGCCTTGCGTGGACATCATCACGCAGAGCAGCGGACAGTCCGCCGAAGAGATCGAACGCTACATCACCATCCCCATCGAAATTCAGATGTCGGGCATCCCGAATGTCACCAGCGTCAGGACCATATCGCTGTTCGGGCTTTCCGACGTGAAGGTGAACTTCACCTATGCCTTCACCTACGAGCAGGCCCAGCAATGGGTGATCAACAGGCTTTCCCAGCTCCCTCCCCTGCCCAACGGCGTGCAGCCGCAGATATCGCCGACCAGCCCCGTCGGAGAGATATACCGCTATCGAGTCGTCGGCCCTGCCGGATATTCGGTCACGGATCTGAAAACCATCCAGGACTGGATACTCGAGCGGCGCTTCAAGGCGATACCCGGCGTCATCGACGTCAACGGCTGGGGCGGAAAGACCAAAACCTATGACGTCTCGATCGATCAGCAAAAACTCGTCAATTACGGTCTGACATTGCCTCAGGTGCTTCAGGTCATCAACAACAGCAACATCAACGTCGGCGGCCAAACCGTGAACTTCGGAGCGCAGGCCGCCGTGGTGCGCGGGATAGGTCTGATCCATTCGATGGACAGCCTGAGGCGCACCATGATCGCAACCAACAAGGGCATCCCGATCTTTCTGGG
>JAJZPK010000048.1 GCA_021811205.1 Pseudomonadota bacterium | reverse complement strand
GCCGTCGTGGCCATGCAGGCCTGCGCCAGGATAGGTGCGATCCATTCCGTGGTTTTCGGCGGCTTCTCGGCCAAAAGCCTGCACGAGCGCATTGTCGATGCGGGCGCGCATACCGTGATCACCGCAGATGCGGGAATCAGGGGCGGGAAGGCCGTCCGTCTGAAGGATGCAGTCGATGAAGCGCTTGCCATGGAAGCGCCGACCGTCGAAAAAGTCGTCGTCTACAAGCGTGCGGGCATTCAAACCGCATGGACCGAAGGTCGCGACATCGACTGGGCTGATCTCGTCTCGAAGCAGAGCGAACAATGCGAACCAGAATGGGTGGATGCCGAGCATCCGCTTTTCATTCTCTATACTTCAGGGTCCACCGGAAAACCGAAAGGCGTGCAGCATTCGACTGGAGGGTATCTGCTCGGCGCAGTGCTCACCATGAAATGGGTATTCGATCACAAGGAAAACGACATCTTCTGGTGCACTGCGGACGTGGGCTGGATTACGGGACATTCCTACGTCGCCTACGGGCCGCTGGCCGTAGGCGCAACACAGATGATCTTCGAAGGCGTCCCCACCTACCCCGATGCAGGACGCTTCTGGAAGATCATCCAGGATCACAAGGTCACGACCTTCTACACCGCACCGACCGCCATCCGTTCGCTCATCAAGCTCGGGGCAGAGTTGCCCAAGCAATATGACCTTTCTTCTCTGCGTCTTCTGGGATCGGTAGGAGAACCCATCAATCCGGAAGCCTGGATATGGTTTTTCGAAGTCGTCGGCGGAAAACGCTGCCCGCTCGTCGATACCTGGTGGCAGACCGAAACCGGAAGCCACATGATCTCGCCCCTGCCTGGCGCGGCTGTCCTGAAGCCGGGCTCGTGCACATTTCCCCTGCCCGGCATCCAGGCCGCCATCGTGGACGAGGCAGGCCACGAAGTGGAAGCCGGAAAGGGCGGATTTCTCGTCATCAAGCGCCCGTTTCCTTCGCAACTGAGAACGTTGTGGAACGATCCGGAAAGATACAGGCATGCCTATTTCCCCGAAGAGATGGGCGGCAAATACTATCTCTCGGGAGACTCGGCCAACCGCGACAGGGACGGCTATTTCTGGATCATGGGCAGGATAGACGACGTGCTGAACGTCTCGGGGCACAGGCTCGGCACCATGGAAATCGAATCCTCGCTGGTCGCCCATCCTCTCGTTGCTGAAGCCGCCGTGGTGGGCAAGCCGCACGAGATCAAGGGCGAAGCGGTGGTTGCCTTCGTGGTGCTCAAGGGGGCAAGAGCAGATGGCGAGAGGGCAAAGGAAATCGCTACAACCTTGCGGGATTGGGTCGGACACGAGATCGGACCGATCGCGAAACCCGATGAAATCCGCTTCGGCGACAATCTGCCCAAGACGCGATCTGGCAAGATCATGAGGCGCCTGTTGAGGACATTGGCAAAGGGAGAGGAGATCACGCAGGACGTCTCCACCCTGGAAAACCCCGCAATCCTCGACCAGCTGAAACAAACCATATGACATCCGATGATTCCGGGGTTTCGGTGAAGGCTAACCTTCAGGTTACGCCGGAGCCACAACCCCGCAATCCTCGACCAGCTGAAACAAACCATATGATGACGGCAGCGGCTGCCGCATTCATCCGCGAACTGGCGCCGGATGACGCCACTGCCTATCGCGCACTCATGGCACATGCGCTTCAAGCACACGCCGACTCGTTCCGCATCAGCCTTCTGGATGGAGGCGAACCCCTGATTCCTTTCTCGAACAAGAAGCCCGACGCCTTCACGCTTGGCGCCTGGCTGGGCGGAAACCTGGTGGGCACGGTCAGCTTCGAGCGCGAAGCACGCGAAAAATTCAGGCACAAGGGACTGCTTTACCGCATGTACGTGCATGCCGAAGCTTCAGGGCTCGGCATCGGCAAAATGCTGATACGGGAAACCGTCAGGAAAGCGCGCGAGATAGCGGGACTTGAGCAGATCAACCTGACGGTCATTTCATCCAATGCGCGCGCAAAGCGCCTTTATGCATCGCAAGGTTTCGCCGCTTTCGCTCTGGAGAAAAATGCGTTGAAAATGGGAGATGCCTATTTCGACGAAGAGCAGATGTCGCTGTTTCTTCGCGAAGGCAGCATCGGCTAGGGCTTCACTGCGACAACGCTCCACATAATTCGGGATGATCGAACATGCAAACGACTGTCGAGATTCTGGGCAAGAAAATCCTCGTCGAATGGAGCGCATCCGCCGACAGAAGAATGCGTCATCTCGAAGAGCCCTTGCTGGTCGAAATGGAACTGTACTTCAGCTGCCTGATCAGGAAGGCCGTCCGCTTCGGCATCGACGCGCAGGCACCGCATTACGTTCAAGCCTCCCCCAACCTCAGGATCGGATTTCGCCCGGTGATGAGCAAGGTCTGCCGCGTCAGCGATGTCGAAGACGCGCCCCCACTGGAGGATTTCCCCATACTCAGGCCAGAATCATTCGTGCCGAAGCGGCTGGAGATCGATTTTCGAGGCGGCCGCTGGGTAGGCGATTTTTTCCTGTCCGCGTAGGCTGCCCTCGCGCACGCTCCTAACCCGAAAGTGTGCCCCCATTGATTCGATTCAAAGGAAGATTTATATTAAAACCGTATAGACCGAATAGGTGTTACGAACAGGGGGGACCATGAGGGACAGGGCTTTTCTCGTATCCGAACTGATCTGCAACCCGCTTCCCGATTCGCTTCTCATCGAGGAACTGGCAAGCTATGGACATGCCTGCGACAGGTCGCTCGCCCATGTCACCAAATCGCATGTCTTCTCCATTCTGAACCAGATGAAAGCTTGCCAGCTCAGCGCTTCTCAGGTCACAGCATGGGCAAGCCGCCTCGAAGGTCGCGAAGACATTTCCTTCGAATTCGGAGACGAAGGCGCCGTGCGCGAGGTCATTTTCTGGCTGGCCAATCCGGAAATCAACTGGCCCATCGACGAGACGCTTTGCAGAAAGATCGAGGCATTGTTCGAGCGGAGGACTTTCCCCAGAGATTGATCACATCTTCCAGAAGTAAAGCGTTCTCCCGCCGACATCCAGAATTTCGTCGGCATCGATACCCGGCACGTCGAAGCTGTTGCTGACGAAAACCGAGCCGTGCTTCATTTCCCGCTTCGCCTTATCAAAAAGCCCCTTCATGGGGACGGGGGAAAGAAAGGCGTAAACGAAATCGAAACGAGAGAGGTCGATCTTCTCGTAGCTCCCCCAAACCATTTCGCAGTTCGCAAGTTTGCGGCATCGCCCCCATCCCACCGCAAAGGGCAAGGGGGCAATCTCGATGCCGAAGAATTTCCCTTCAGGCTTCCGCTTCGCAAGACCGCCCACGAGGCCGCCCAATCCAGAACCCAGATCGGCGAATTCGAAATTTCCTTCGGGCAGCCGCTCAAGTATTGCCCTTTCTACTTCCCTTCCCGTGAGATAGAGCGGCACCCTTGTCCTGAATGCATTCCAGTAAACGATGGCAAGCAGCAGAAATGCGGCCAGGAACCAGTTTGCGTTCACGTTCCAGGACAGCACGATCAATGCAAGCGGCGGAAACAGGATCTGAATCGGGATCCACCATCTGTCCCGCCTCAGGAAAGGGAGCGATGCAAGACAACCCTGCATTGCGGCAAGAAGCATCGGATGCCACCCGGGAGCCAGGATGGCAAGGGCCAGAAAAGAGAAGATCTGACCTAAGAGCGCTTTCAGAACCTGGGGAATGTTGAACCTGCCTTAGCTCGGGAATGATCCAGGCAGTATAATGTACCCATGCAAAGAAGAAAAACCGCCACCCTGCTCGTCACCTGCCCTGACAGAAAAGGCATCGTCGCCTCGATTTCGGAATTCCTGTTCGATAACGGCGCCAACATCCTTCATGCAGACCAGCATCAGGACGGCACCCTGTTCCTGATGCGCATCGAATGGGATCTCGACGGATTCGAGATACCCGTAAGCGGATTCAGGCATCATTTCGATCCGATCGCACGTCGATTCGACATGCACTGGGAAATCGCCGAATCCGATTCCAGAAAAAGGATGGCGATTTTCGTCTCACGCTACGACCATTGCCTGGTCGATCTGCTCTATCGTCACAAGAGCGGAGAAATCGCCTGCGACATTCCACTGATCGTCGGAAACCATCCCGACACCGAATCCATCGCACGCTTCTACGGCATACCCTTTCACTTCATCGGCGTAAGCCCCGAAAACAAGAGGGAAGCTGAAGACGCTCAGATCGAGTTGCTGAGGAAGCACGGCATCGATTTCATCGTGCTCGCGCGGTACATGCAGGTGCTTTCTCCCGATTTCGTCTCTCTGTACGAAAACAACATCATCAATATCCACCATTCCTTCCTGCCCGCATTCCACGGTGCGAAGCCCTATCACAGGGCTTTCGACCGGGGGGTGAAACTGATCGGAGCGACCGCCCACTATGTCACGGACGTTCTGGACGAAGGCCCGATCATCGAACAGGACGTGATCAGGGTCTCACACAGGGATGTGCTTGAAGACCTGCTCCAGAAGGGGCGCGATCTCGAGAAGATCGTGCTTTCCCGCGCTGTACGCTGGCACCTGGAAAACAGGGTGCTGGTCTGCAACAACAAGACCGTCGTGTTCGACTAGGACATCCCTAACCCAGACGCTTCCAGATCTTCTTCTTGAGGAGATAGAGCAGTCCGGTGAGGAGAACGAAATAGGCGATCACGTATTTCCCGAGCGTCTTTCTTTCTTCCGCCTGAGGATCGGATGCCCACTTGAGGAAGGCCGAAACATCTTTCGCCTTTGCCTCGATTGCCTGCTTCCCGGCTGCATCAGCCTGGGAAATCATCAGCACGTCAGGCATCTTGATCCCCGGGAAAACGCGATTGGCGGTTTGCCCTTTCGAATCGGTATAGAACCCGGTGATCATGGAATAGATGTAATGTGCGCCGCCTTCCCTGGCTTTCGCCATCAGGGAAAGATCGGGAGGAACGACGCCGAACATGCCGAGTTCCATTTTCGGATCCATCTGGGATTGCAATGATGCATCCATAGGCTTGTCGCCGCGCATCGCGTCGACTTCCTTCTTGGTGAAGCCGATCTTGAGGAAATCGCTGTATGTGATGTACTTGAGGCTGTGGCAGCCGTTGCATACGTTGAGTGCGACATGCGCCCCGCGCTGCAGCTGCGCCTGGTCGGCATGGGCCTGCCCCGTCAGAATCAGGCAAAAAAAGAGCCCGTACAGTTTGTTTTTAGACATTGCCTTCCGCCTCCGCAATTTCTTTTCTCGCCATTTCTTCCACGGCTGGAGGCAAGCCCCTAGCCAGAACCAGCTTCTCTTCCCACCTCGAGATGAAGGGCAGGAGCAGGAAGGTCATGAAATAGATTGTTGTCGAAACCTGCCCTATGGTCCTGATCTGCAGCGAGGGCGGATGCGCGCCGACGTATGCCAGAACGAAGATGTTGAGCACGAAAATGTAGAACATCGCCCTGTATACCGGCCTGTATCTCGCACCGCCAGTGATCCTGGAACGATCCAGATAGGGCATGGCGGCAAATATCAGCACCGAGATCGCCATCGCAACCACCCCGCCCGCCAAATCGGGAACCGAGCGCAGAATCGCGTAGAAGGGCAGGAAATACCATTCCGGAACGATGTGATGCGGCGTCTGCATCGGATTGGCCGGAATATTGTTCGCAGCCTCGATGAAGAGATCGGGCTTGAAGAACACGACGAGCAGGTAAATGATCATGAAAATGCCGAGACCGAACAGATCCTTGATCGTGAAATAGGGGTGGAAAGGAATGTTGTCCTTGTCGGCCAGGTTGATCCCCGAAGGATTGCTGCTCCTCACCGTATGCAGGGCGACGAGATGAATCACGACAGCGCCGAAAATGAGGAACGGGAACAGGTAATGCAGCGAGAAGAAGCGGGTCAGCGTGGGATCATCGACCGTGAATCCGCCTCGGAGCCAGGTCACGATCTGTTCGCCGTAGACCGGGGTCGCCTTGAACAGGCTCGTGATCACCTGCGCGCCCCAGTAGGACATTTGTCCCCACGGCAGCAGGTAGCCCATGAATGCCGTGGCCATCATGAGGAGCAGCAGTCCCTGCCCGGTCCACCAGAGCAATTCTCTCGGACGCCTGTAGGAGCCGTAGTAGAGCGTTCTCGCCATGTGCGTATAGATCACCACGAAAAAGGCGGAAGCCCCGGTCGAATGCAGATAGCGCAGCAGCCAGCCGTAGTTGACTTCGCGCATGATGTGCTGGATCGAATCGAAGGCAAGATGCGAATCGGGCTTGTAATGCATGGCCAGAAACACCCCGGTGACGATCTGGATCACCAGAACGAATCCGGCCAGAAAGCCGAATCCCCACCAGTAGCTCAGATTCCTCGGCGTGGGATAATCCGTCAGTTCATGCTTGACGAAAGCGGTCAAAGGGAAGCGTTGGTCGATCCAGGCAATGATCTTGCTCATCATGCTTTTCCGATCACTATCTTGTTTTCCGTGACGAACTTGTACGGCGGAATATGCAGGTTCTTGGGCGCAGGCCCCGAGATGATCCTGCCGCTGTTGTCGTAAATGCTGCCGTGGCAAGGGCAAAGCCAACCGCTGGCCGTCTTGTTGGGCACGCAGCCGAGATGGGTGCAGATGCCGATCACCACCAGCCACTCAGGCTTTTCGACGCGTTTCGAGTCGGGCTCGGGATCCTTGCCGCCGTTTGAAGCCTCCATGGCCTTGATCTCTTCGGGCGTTCTGTGCACCACGAAAACGGGTTTTCCCTGCCATGGAAAGGTTTTCTCCTCACCTGGCGCGATGCCGGAAATATCGATCTCCGTCGTCGCCTTCGCGAGCACGTCCGAAGTAGGATTCATGCTGCTGACAAATGGCACGCAAGCTGCGGCAACACCGGCAGCTGCAACCCCTGCGGTCACCGTCCCGAGGAATTCCCGCCTCGAAAGATCCGCCTCTTCATTCATGGTGTTTTCTGACATGGCTGCCTTCAAATATTAATAAATGCTTATACGATCAAATCCTAGCACAAATTCGAGCAGGCGGAATAACCCTTTTAGCGTAACTCCTTTTTGTTACCTGATGATGAAGCTCACAGGAACCTGGCGATCAGAGCATGCTCCAACCCCGATTCGAGCGGGATGCGTACAAGATGTCCGTCACCTGGCGCAACTTCGATTGCATGACCTTCGACATCCTGCATGGACTCGAGTTCAACCGTCCTGTTTCCGGAAGGGTGGATGATCTCCAGCCTGTCTCCGACCTGGAAGCGGTTCTTGACCGAAATGACCGCCATGCCCGAATCGATGCTGCGCACATCCCCCACATAAAGACTGCGAGAAGATTCCGAGTGCCCGCGCATGTAATTCTGGTATTCCTGTGTATGGTGACGTTCGTAAAAACCGTCCGTATAGCCGCGATTGGCGAGTCCCTCCAGTTCGGCAAGCAGGGCCGGGTCGAAGGGTTTTCCATCCGCCGCATCGTCGATGGCTCGCCTGTAAACCTGGGCAGCCCTTGCTACATAATAGAGCGACTTTGTCCTGCCTTCCACTTTCAGCGAGTCGACGCCGATTTCAGCCAGCCTGCCCACATGCTCGACGGCGCGCAGATCCTTGGAATTCATGATGTAGGTGCCGTGCTCGTCCTCGAAGATCGGCATATACTCCCCCGGCCGCTTCGACTCCTCTATCATGTATTCCCGGTCGGCAAGCGGATGGCGTTCCTGCTGTCCGCAGCTTCCCTCGCTCACCTTGTAATCCCATCGGCATGAGTTCGTGCAGGTTCCCTGATTGGGATCACGGTGATTGAAATAACCCGAAAGCAGGCATCTTCCCGAATAGGCGATGCAAAGCGCGCCGTGCACGAATACCTCGAGTTCCATGTCCGGGCATTGTTGCCTGATTTCAGCGATTTCTTCCAGGGACAGTTCCCTGGAGAGGATGATGCGCGAAAGCCCCAGTTTTTCCCAGAATCTGACCGAAGCGTAATTCACAGTGTTGGCCTGTACGGAAAGATGGATGGGCATGTCCGGCCACCTTTCCCTGACCATCATGATGAGTCCGGGATCGGCCATGATGAGCGCATCGGGCTTCATGTCGACGACTTCTTCCATGTCGGCGAGATAGGTCCTCACCTTCGCATTGTGGGGCATCAGATTGCTCGCCACATAGAATTTCCTGTCCAGGCGTCTCGCCTCCGCGATTCCCTCCTTGAGCGCTTCCAGACCGAATTCGTTGTTTCTCGCCCTCAGCGAATACCTGGGTTGCCCTGCATAGACCGCATCCGCTCCGAAAGCGAAGGCTGCGCGCATTTTCGAGAGACTGCCCGCCGGCAAAAGAAGTTCGGGTTTCATAAGCCTGTTCCTAACATGAGAATCGTTCTTGACAAAGCATGGATTTTATCCGAGGATCGAACCTGAAAAAATGCATCCTTGAGGATACTTTAACGCTAAAGAATTGCCGATACATTCCGTTAAGAATGTATTTCTACAAAATCAAAGCATCATCGGGGGGTATCCAATGAAAAAGAATTTTCCCGTAACCCAGATAGAAAAGCCATTTCCCGAAAAGTTCAGGCTGGTTTCCAAGACAGACCTGAAGGGGATCACCACTTATGCGAATGACGCATTCGTGGAGATGAGCGGCTTTTCCAGGGAAGAACTGATCGGGAAAAACCACAACATCGTTCGCCACCCCGACATGCCTCCCCAAGCCTTCAAATGGCTCTGGGACACGCTGAAGGAAGGCAAGCCCTGGCGGGGCATCGTCAAGAACCGCTGCAAGAACGGGGATCACTACTGGGTCAAGGCGCTCGTCGTGCCGATCAAGGAAAGCGACAAGATCGTCGGCTACATGTCGGTCAGGAATGCGCCTACACGGTCTGAAATCGAATCGGCCGATGCACTCTACAAGCAGCTCAACGAATCGGGCGCGGCCATTGGGTCGAAATTCGACAAATACAGGTTCAAGAATCTCAGCCTCAAAACCAAGCTGCAGATCGTCATCCAGGGCTTCCTGCTCGTCGTTTTGCTCTCCTGCCAACTCTGGCTCTCCAGCAACTTCAGGAATGACACCATTTCCGCAGCAAAGGAAAAGGCGGAACAGGTCGCCAACGAAACCATAGACAGCTTCAACATGCTGATGGAAACCGGCACGATCAGCGACCCAGACAATCGCAAGCTCCTGATCGAGAAAATAGAGTCGAGCGGCGGCATCAAGTCGGCGAGAATCGTGCGCGCCAAGCAGGTGGTTGATCAGTTCGGCGCCGGCCTTCCCGAAGAGCATGTCAAGGACGAAGTCGAGAAACGGGCCATCGACACCAAGAAGCCCATCTACATGCTGACGAAGGATGCATCAGGCGCCCATATCTTCAGGGCAGTCACCCCCTATATCGTCAGCCATAATTTCCACCATACCGATTGCCTGAAGTGCCACATGGTCAAAGTCGGCAGCGTCAACGGCGCATCAGACATCCAGATCGATCTGAGCCCGGAATTCGCCAAGCTGCACAGCATCCAGCTCAAGCTGACCATAGGCCAGATCCTGCTTCAGATTTTCCTGTTCTTCTTCATAGGACGGTGCGTCGATCTGTTCGTCAGGAAGCCGAT
Organism: Pseudomonadota bacterium; assembly: GCA_021811205.1. The sequence goes on along the minus strand of JAJZPK010000048.1, from coordinate 4,602 downwards.
TGACCAGGCCATGGCGCAGTTCGAAAAGATCATCCAGGGCGACCTCGGGGCCGACATCGACATTTCTGGGCGAGATGAAATGGGTGACCTGCTTTGCGCCATCCAGACCATGCAGGCGCATATCCAGGTCATGCTCGATGAAATGGGGCTGGCTGCCGCCCTGATCGAAGATCGCTGCACCAGCCTCAATTCCCAGGTCATTCAGGTTGCCGAGCATTCCACAGCGCAGCAGGACCACGTTCAACGCATTGCAAGCACGATGGAAGAGCTCAGCCAGTCCGTTTCCGAAGTCGCCAATGCCGCGAACGACTCGGCCTCCGCCGCAGTCGAATCGCAAAAGATCATCGAGGAAAACGACAGGCGCATGGAAGAAAGCCTGGTGGCCACGAAGCGCGTCGTCGAGGCAGTCCAGTCTTCGAGCACGACCATTACCGAACTCAAGGATGCCATCCAGAAAATCGGCGACATCACCAAGGTCATCAAGGATATTGCAGACCAGACCAACCTGCTTGCGCTCAATGCGGCCATCGAAGCGGCAAGAGCAGGCGAGCAGGGCAGAGGATTTGCCGTCGTGGCCGACGAAGTCAGGAAACTTGCTGAAAGAACGACTACGAGCACGGTTGACATCAGCGACATGGTCCAGAACATCCAGGACGTCACCCAATCTGCCGTATCGTCAATGGACCAGGCTGTCGAAGAGGTCGGCAGGAACATCGAGCTCAGCCATGCCAGCACAGAAGGGCTGAAAAAGATCATGTCGGTGAGCACCCAGGTGACGGAAGGCGCTCAGCATATCGCCACGGCATCCAAGGAACAGTCGCTGGCCAGCGAAGAGGTCGCAAGAAGCCTGGAGCACATCACCGGCCTCGTCGAGGACAATACCAGGCTCAGCGAGGAAGCGAAGCAGGCTTCCATCGAGCTGACCAAGACAGCGGCCGAATTGCAGATGATGGTGCAGCATTTCGAAGTGAAGCAGAGCTAGGGCGTCTTGCTCCCTAGATCAGGAAAGCTAGGGCGATTCCTGCAAGCGAAAGCAGAACGAGAGAGGCTGCGGCAGGCAAGCTCGCGCGTACGCCCATGAATACTGCCGCATAGACAGCTTTCAGGATATTGTTGGAGGAAGAGGCGATCAGAATCGCAGCTTCAAGGACATGCTGCGCAGCCCCTCCAGCACCGCCTTGAGCCAGACTCAGCACGAAAGGATCGATGTCGGTGACGCCGACGATGCTCGCCAGCCAATAGATGCCGGATTGACCGAATTCTCCATTGACCCAGGTAGAAGCCAGCGAAATCGCGACAAAAAGGAAGGCAAACAGCAAGGCTGCGCTCAATTCCAGAGGGTTGGTCTGCATGGCGATTTCCCCTGCTTCCTGCTTCATGCCGTTTCTAGCGCAAACCCATGCGAGCATTAATCCTGACAGAAAAAGCCCGAACATGTAGGGGGAAAGCGCCATGGCAAGCTTGAGATTGAAAATCGCCACCACGACGCAAAGCCTCAAATACATCAGCGCAGTGGCAAGAACGATCCCGGAATGTATGCCGGGGCTCGAAAAGGCGCCTTCTTTTCCCTGCTTTGAAAGCACGACCGTGGTCGCAGTCGAAGAATACAACCCGCCCAGAATGGAAGCCGCAAGCAGCCCTTTCTCGGGAGAAACATAACGCCTGATGAGGTAGCTCGCGTAGGACAAGGTGGAAACGACAACGACAGCGAGCCATACCTGATGAGGCGTGATCGCACTCAGCTTCGTGACGGGATGATTCGGCAGCAGGGGGAGCACGATACCCGTCAGGACGAGAAATTTACCGGCCGTCATGATTTCCTCGGCAGGAAGCTTTTGCGCAAGGCTGTGCAGGCTCTCCCGCGCACCGAGCAGCAGCACGGCGCTGACCGCGAATGAAACGGCAACCCAGTGCGGCTGGGTCAATGCGACCGGCCCCAGCAGATAGGCGATCAGATTGCATACCGGAATGATGAGGCCGCCGCCTGGCTCCGTGGCAGGCCCGCCCTCGGACCATCTTGCATGATAATAGGCGTAAAGCCATGCACCCAGTACGATCAGGCCTGCGCAGAAGGCTGCGACATGAACGGGATCAAGGAGGTAGAGGCCAGCGCCTGACAGAGCAAGCAAAGGAAACGTCCTGACCCCGCCAGGGCGCTTCTTCGGACTTCTGACATAGAATTCCTCGAAAGCCAGCCCGAAGAAAAAGGACAGCCCCAGGACAAGCGCTAGATTTTCGGGCACCAGACGACTCCTTGCTCAACGTTTCTTGAATTTTACCCTGACCCAGAGTCCCTTTCCATTTTCGCCTGAATCGAGTTCCACCTCGGCTTGATGCAGGTCCGCAATGCGCTTCACGATGGAAAGCCCGAGCCCGCTTCCGCTTACCCGGTTTCCGAGTGTTCTGTAGAACCGCTCGAAGACGTTCGCACGTTCTTCCGGCGCAATGCCCGGACCGTTGTCGACGACATGCAGCCATGTCGCATCGCTGTCTTCAGAGATGCGGACGGTTATCTTGCCTTTCTCGGGCGTATAGCGAATCGCGTTCCTGACCAGGTTGCTCGTCAGAATCCCGATCATTTCCGCATCACCCTTGACCATCGACCCATGATCTTCCTCGAAGGCGAGCTCGATTTCCTTCGACAGCGCCTCGGGAGCCAAGTCGGTCAGCACATCCACCACCACCTGATGCAGGTCGAATTTCGAATCCCCCACCTGGGCAAACTGGGGATCGAGTCTCGCCAAAGTGAGCAATTGCTGCACGAGGTGGGTCGCCCGGTCAACTCCCGAAATCACCTGTTCAAGCGCCTTCTTCCTCTGTCCGCTCTCGCTTGCCCTCATGGCAACCTGGGCCTGGGTTTTGAGCGCTGCAAGCGGCGTGCGCAATTCGTGAGCCGCATCAGCAGTAAAGCGTCTTTCGTTTTCGAAAGAATATTCGAGCCTTCCCAGCAGCTTGTTGATCGAATCGATGAGCGGGCGAACCTCGTCAGGTACGTCGGTGATGATGATCGGCTTGAGGTTTTCGATCGCCCGTTGCCTCACTTCCACCGAAATCAGATTGACCGGCCGCAATCCGCCCTCGACGCTGAACCAGATGAGCGGCGCGACCAGCGGAATGGCCAGCAGGAAGGGTACGAGCAGGCTGATCGCGATTTTTCCTGCCAGTGCACTGCGGATCTGGTGAAGCTGGCCGACCTGGATTTGCAGCGTGTGCACCGAGTTCCAGTGCGAAAAAACCCGCCATTTTCTGCCGTCTATGAGACTGTCGCTGAAACCTTCCGAGCGCTCAGAAAGCATGCGGGTGGGCGTTGTCGCGGAACGCAGCAGCAGATTGCCGTCCTTGTCCCTGATCTGGAAAGCGATTTTTCTTTCGTATTCCATCGACGGATAATCGCTGTCCGAGACGACGCTCGGCGCCTCGGATATCTCGGTGCTCGCCTGATCGAGCAGCACCATGGCCGATTCGGCAAGCTGAGCATCGAAAAGCTGGTCGGCTTCACGATGCGAATTGATGTAGGCGAGCAATGATACGACAAGCAGGAAAAAGGAGATCGAAGAAAGCAGCAATTTCAGCAGCCGCCCTCTCAGGGAGCTTCCCGAGAAAGAGTGATGGAATATGCTCACCCATTTCAGCAGAGCCGAAATGGAAAACTTGTCAGGCACGCTCAATCCTTCTGGATGACGTAGCCCACCCCCCGGATGGTCTTGATCAACTTGGCGCCGAGCTTTCTCCTGAGATGATGGATGTGCACTTCGAGGGCATTGCTTTCAACTTCCTCGTTCCAGCCGTAAAGGCTCTGCTCGAGCCTGTCGCGGGACAACACAACGCCCGCATTCTCCAGAAGTTCGCGCAGCACGGCGAATTCCCTTGGAGACAGCGCAACTTCGTCCCCGTCCAGGGTCACCTTGTGCGCCGCGGGATCGAGCACGATAGTGTCGTGGACAAGCAGCGGTTCGGCGCGGCCCATCTTCCGCCTGGTGAGCGCGCGAATCCTGGCCGCCAGCTCGTCGAGATCGAAAGGCTTGATGACATAATCGTCTGCACCGCAATCGAGGCCGGATATCCTGTCGGCCACCGTGTCGCGCGCAGTCAGAATGATGACAGGCAGATCCATTCCGCGGCCCCTGATCAGCTTGAGCAGATCGATTCCGGAAAGCCTGGGAAGTCCGAGGTCCAGAATCATCATGCCATATTCTTCCGCCTCGAGCGCCGCCAGGGCTTCCTTGCCGTCCTTGACCCAGTCAACAGTGAATCGCTCCTGGGCGAGCCCGACTCTGACGCCATCGCCCAAAGCCTCGTCATCTTCAACCAGGAGAATTCTCATAAGATCATCTGCTTTCTTCCGCCTTTTTCAGGTCAGATTGAATTTCCATTCTTCTGCCGGCATCGGCCACTTCGCGGCCGGGCCTCGCCGGAGCAGCCAGAGCTTTCTTGAGGTAGCCGATTGCCGCATCATAATTGCCTTCCTGGAGCATCAGATCGCCATAGAAATAATTGGCGTCTATTCCAGAGGGGTTCAGTTTCATGGCCTTTTCCAGGTAGGCCCTCGCCTTCTTGCGGTCACCGAATCCGATCGGCCATCCCGGCACCTTATAATAAAGC
>JAJZPK010000047.1 GCA_021811205.1 Pseudomonadota bacterium | reverse complement strand
GGCTGCTGCTGCGTTGTCTGAACAACAAACAAACCAAGGAGAAGAAATGAAAGCATCTAGGATTTGTCTGGCACTCGGGTTGGCCAGCTTGTGTGCGAGCCCTATGGCCATGGCCACGGGATGGTACGCTGGTGTCGGCGCAGGACAATCCAGCGCGAGATACGATTATGCAGGAATGGCTGCGAACGCAGGCGCAGGCAATTTGGTCAGCACGAAGCCGCACGATACGGCCTACAACATTTTCGCAGGCTACATGCTCAACGACTACATGGGCTTCGAAGGCGGCTACTTCAATCTGGGCAAGTTCGGCATCAACACCGCAGCAGGAGCGGGCACCTCGAAAGTCGACGGGTTCAATCTCGACTTCCTGGCCCTTTTTCCGCTCACCGAGAAATTTTCCCTCATGGCGCGCTTGGGCGGCAATTATGCCAATACCAGGGACTCTTTCCCCGGCGCCACCGTTCCCAACGCATCCAAGAGCGAGGGACTCAACATGCACACGGGCCTCGGCGCACAGTATGCGATCAGCTCTTCGGTCGACGTGCGTGCGGAATGGCAGCGCTATCTTATCAACGATGGCTTCAATACCAGGAGCCCGATCAACACCTACACCGTGAGCCTGGTGTTCCCGTTCGGCTCAGCGCCTGCGCCCGCGGCTCCCGCAGCAGCGCCTGCACCGGCACCAGCGCCTGTCGCGCAGGCTCAGCCTGCCGCGCCGGAAAAGCTGACGCTCTCGGCAGGCTCCTTGTTCGATTTCGACAAGGCTGTCGTCAAACCCGCGGGCAAGAAGTCGCTGGACAAGCTTGCGCACGATCTGACCACCGTCAACTACGATGCGGTCAGCGTGACCGGATACACCGACAGGATCGGATCTGACGCATACAACATGAAGCTCTCCGACAGGCGCGCCGCTTCGGTCAAGAAATATCTTGTCGATGCTCACGGCATTCCGTCCACCAAGATCTACACCACGGGCAAGGGAAAAGCGGATCCCGTGACCAAGCCTGGCGAGTGCAAAGGCAAGAAGGTCACCAAGGCGCTGATCAAGTGCCTGCAACCTGACCGCCGCGTTGTCGTGGAAGTCTCCGGCACGAAGAAGTAAGATTCGCCGCTTCTCAAAAAACCCCGCCTTGGCGGGGTTTTTCTTTGGATAGCCATGACCCTGCCTCTCTGGACACTCGCAGCCGTCCTTCTTAGCATCGCATTCAGGCGCACGATTCGTCTTTCCATCTGGCAGATCATGCTGGGAGGCGCGTCTCTTGTCGTGCTCAGCGGATCCATCTCCTTGAGCGAAGCATGGCAGGCGATCGACTGGAAGGTCATCGGTTTTCTTTTCGGCGTATTCGTGCTCGGGCAGTCTCTGGTCTCGAGCGGGCTCCTGAATTACGTGGGCGGAAGGCTTTTCGGAAGAATCGCAAGTGCCGAAGCGCTGGTTCTGGCCGTGCTGATCGGAAGCGGCTTCGCTTCCACCCTGCTCATGAACGACACGCTTGCCGTGATAGGAACGCCGCTGGTACTGACGCTCGCCAGAATACACAGATTGCCCGCCGCTCTGCTCCTCCTCGCGCTCGCATTCGGCATCACCATCGGTTCTACGGCAAGTCCTATCGGAAATCCACAGAATCTGCTCATCGCAATGCATGACGAGACCGGGAATTCCTTCATGCTTTTTTCCAAGTCCCTTGCTTTACCCACAATGATCAATCTGTTTGTTGCATGGGGAGTTCTGCGCACAGCATTCAGACGCGATTTCCATGGTCACGCGCTGATGCATCCCACCCCGCCGCTCGAAGATCCGGTTCTTGCCCGTCATGCAGCCCTGGGACTTGCCGTCATGACAACGATCATCTGCATCAAGATCGCGCTCGCCTCCTTTTTCTCTTGCAGATTGCCGCTCTGGATTGTTTCTGCAGGCGCCTGTTCGCCAGTGCTTCTCCTGAGCCGGAAAAGATTCATTATTCTGCGTGAAATCGACTGGCGAACGCTCGTCTTTTTCGCAGCGATGTTCGTGCTGATGCGCTCCGTTTGGGAGAGCGGTGCAATCAGGTCATGGCTTCCCGGAATACTTTCAACCGTACCCGGCATTCTCTTCGGCTCGGCCATTCTCAGTCAGATCGTCTCGAACGTTCCGCTGGTAGCGCTTCTTCTCCCAACCGTCCATTCTGCAGAGCAGCAGACCCTGCTCGCGCTGGCTGTCGGCAGCACCATCGCAGGCAACCTGACCCTGATAGGCGCCGCCAGCAATGTTATCATCGCGCAGCTCGCCGAGCGCCAGGGAATACACCTGGATTTCTGGCGATTCCTTGCCATCGGGGTGCCGCTGACCCTCGTCAACCTGCTCGTCTACTGGCTTTTTCTTTAGACCCTGACATAGTCCCATCCTTCCTCCAGGCGCCTCTTGATTTCTTCCATGGCGGAAGAAACCGATTTGATATTGGGCAGGAGCCTCACTTCGACGCCTTTCTTTTTCAGCTTGTTCAGCGTTTGCGTACAGGCCACCAGGCTCAAATTCGGATATTTCGCCTGCATCTCGGCAATACGGGCAGCATAGTGCGATACACCCGCACGAAGCATGTTCACGCCGCTTTCATTGGCAATGATTTCAACCCGAATTTCCCGATTTCCCTGGCCGGCCGTTGCAAGCAGGCTCTCGGACTCGTCGAGCGCGGTCCTTACCCTCACCGGATCGGCATTGCCTACGTAAACCATGATTTTACTGGGCGATACGCCGCTGTCGTTGCGCGAGATCGCCTGATAAAGATGAACGAAATCACCGGAGCCGGTCAGCGAAGAAATAAGCCACCCCGATACGCCACCTATCACCAGCAGAAACAGGCATGCCGCCAGAGCCTGAATGTTCCGCACCGGATGCCTTTTCAAGGCAGGGAGCTTGCTGGACGGCAGGTTCTGGTATGCATGGCGAGTCATTTCCTTCAGCCCGCGAAGTTCGCATACTGCCGATTTCAGCGCATCGTCTTGCTCCATCGCTCCGAAAACGCAGGATTTTTCCCCGGCATCGAGCTGGTCATCGACGAAGGCATTCAACAATTCATCAGAATAATTTGGATCAGACACTTCGAATCCTCCGAATTTGGCTGACTTCCGCTTGCTGCGGCGCGAGTTCGCACAACAGCGTTTTCAATGTATTGCGCGCCCGGCACAAGCGGCTCATGACGGTTCCGACCGGAATTTCAAGAATGGCCGAAACTTCCGCATAGGAAAACTCTTCCAGGTCCACAAGCGTCAACACCTGTCGCTGCCCCAGGGGCAGCCTGGCAATCGCGTTTCTCACACGCGAAACGAGCTGTGACTGAGCATGCCCGTCTTCAGGCGTGAATTCATCGATACGTTCGATCGCTTCGACATCGTCCATTTCCCTGTTTTGGCGAAAATGATCTCGCCAGCAATTTGCCAATATGGCAAACAGCCATCCATTCACCGATTCGGCATTCCGAAGCTGCTTGGCATTCTGGAGCGCCTTGATCAGCGCCTCCTGCACAAGATCGTCTGCAAGCGCCGCATTGTGGCTCCACGAATACGCTACTCGGTACAGCTTGGGACGCATTTTCTCCAGTTGATCCTGCAGGGCATCCGTACGACACCACAGTGAAAGTATCTTCATCGCAGCGACCCGGCATCGCCACAGACGAACGGATTCCCGCATGAAAGCCTCACACTTTGCCGCATACCCCCTCCATAACTATTTTTATCGTATGAACGTGAGACGCATCTGCATGCGAAATTATTCCATCAACATGCTTATTTGCAAAATTACGGAATAAAAAGCGATTGCCACACGTCTTTAACAGTTAGTTACCCAGATCAGTTCAAGCATGAAAGGCTTCACAAGATGATTTTACAACGCAGACCCTTCCTGAAAAGCATTGCGGCTATCTTCATGGTCGGCCTATTGAAGCCGTCCGGACTCCTTGCCGCCACATGGAACAAGACGGCATTTTCTGCCAAGACGGTAATGGATGCGATGATGGACTCGGGGTATGGCGGCGCAGCCGACAGTACCGACATCGCCCTCCATGTCCCCGACATTGCAGAAGACGGCTCGATCGTCCCGGTTGAAGTGACGAGCAATATTCCAGGCACGGTGTCCATGGCCATTTTTGCCGAGAAAAACCCCAATCCCATGGTCGCCGAATTCTTCTTTTCTGATGGCACCGAACCCTACATCGCCATACACATCAAGATGGCAAAAACCTCAACCGTCAGAGTAGCCGTGAAGGCAGGAGGCAAGGTTTACACGACGGGCAAGGAAGTCAAGGTCACCATCGGCGGCTGCGGCGGCTGAAAATCGGAGAAAATCATGGACAAATCAATGAAAATGCGCGCAAGAATGAAAGGGGATTTTGCCGACGTCAAGGTCCTGATCAAGCACGTCATGGAAACCGGACTCAGGAAGGACAAGGCAACGGGAAAACTCATCCCCGCCCACTTCATCAATCAGGTAAACGCCACCCTGAATGGAAAGACCGTGCTCGACATGCAATGGGGCGTGGCGGTCTCGCAGAACCCCTTCTTCGGCTTCAAGGTAAGAGGGGCCAAAGCGGGTGACAAGATCGCGATCAGCGCGGTTGACAATCTGGGCACCAATTTTTACGGTGAAACGGTCATTTCCTGACATGATCAAGAAATTTGCCGTTCTCGCGCTTTCCGCCGCCTCCATCCAGGCTTTTGCAGGCCCTGTCGAAGACAGGCTGGCGCTGCTCGATCATTACCATGCGCTTTTGCCCAATGTCCGGTTTGCGGATTATGTTTACGGCACGTTCTCGATGGATCCGCAGGCCAAGCGACAATACGACGACATCATGTCCTTTCCCCCTTTCTCGATCGATGTGGACGAAGGTCAGGCTTTGTGGGAAAAGCCCTTCAAGGATGGAAAGCACTTTTCTTCATGCTTCGAAAACGGCGGCAAAAACATCGCCGGCAACTATCCCTATTACGACGACAAAGCCCATCGCGTCGTGACCTTCGAAAATGCCGTCGATGCCTGTCTGAATCTCAACGGCGAGAAAGTCCTGGAATATGGCGGAAAGCAAATGGGGCTCATCACCGCCTATGCGAAGAGTCTGTCGGATGGCATGAAAGTCGCCGTCAGGGTCGAAGGAAAAGGCGCGCTTGCCGCCTATCTCGAAGGAAAGCGCTACTACTATGGAAAACACGGGAAAGATGGGGAATCCTGTGCAAGCTGCCATGTCGATCATGCAGGCAAGACCATAAACGGGGAAAAGGTGTCGATGCTGATCGGGCAGGCGACCCATTATCCCGAATTCATCGGCGGCACCCAGTTGATGACATTGCAGCAGCGTTTTCGCCAGTGTGCAAGGAACATGGGCGGCAAGCCGCTGAGCCTGAACAGCGAAACATACAATGACCTGGAATATTTCATGACTTACATGAGCAACGGCCTTCCCATGCAGACTCCGGTTTTCAGAAAGTAGCTCATGTCACTGAACCGCAGAGAATTCATGCACCTCATGGCCATGGCGGCGGCAGCCGGTCTCGCCCCGAGCAGCCGCAAAGCCTTTGCGGCACCGCTCGATGATTACGAGCTTCCTCCCTACGGCAACGTCTCACTGCTGCACTTCACCGATTGCCACGCCCAGCTCATGCCGATCTTTTTCAGGGAACCCAGCGTCAACATCGGCCTGGACGGCAGCCTCAACAGCCCTCCCCATCTCGTCGGCAAGCATTTCCTGAAGGCGTACGGCATCAGTCAGGGTACGAAAGAGGCCTATGCTTTTACCTGCCTCGATTTCGAACATGCCGCAAAAATCTATGGCAAGGTCGGGGGATTCGCCCATCTTTCCACGCTCGTCAAGAAAATGCGCGCGAGCCGCCCTGGCGCCCTGCTGCTCGACGGGGGAGACTCATGGCAGGGTTCCGCCACCTCCCTCTGGACGCGCGGCCAGGACATGGTGGACGCATGCAAGCTGCTGGGCGTCGACGTGATGACAGGCCATTGGGAATTCACCTATGGTGCGGACCGCGTTAAGGAAATCGTCGACAAGGATTTCAGGGGGAAAATCGATTTTCTGGCCCAGAACGTCCAGACCGCCGACTTCGGCGATCCCGTGTTCAGGCACTTCGTGATCAAGGAAATCAACGGGGTGCCGGTAGCCATCATCGGACAGGCCTTCCCCTACACGCCCATTGCCAACCCGCGATACATGACCCCCGACTGGACTTTCGGCATCCAGGAAGACAACATGCAGCAGACCGTCAATGATGCGCGAGCCAAGGGTGCAGCAGTCGTCGTTCTCCTTTCCCATAACGGCATGGACGTTGACCTGAAAATGGCTGGAAGAATCACCGGAATAGACGCCATACTGGGCGGGCATACCCATGACGGCGTGCCGGCCCCCGTCGTCGTCAAGAATGCGAAAGGGCAGACTTTGGTGACCAATGCGGGCTCCAACGGCAAATTCCTCGGCGTGCTCGATCTCGACGTCCAAGGCGGGAAAATCGCAGGCTTCAAATACAAGCTTCTTCCTGTGTTCTCCAATCTGCTGGATCCGGATCCCGAGATGGAAGCACTCATCCAGAAAGTGCGCAAACCTTTCGCAGGCAAGCTTGCAGAAAAACTTGCCGTCACCGAAGGCCTGCTCTACCGGCGCGGCAACTTCAACGGCACTTTCGACCAGCTGATCCTCGATGCGTTGATCGAGACGAAAGGCGCAGATGCCGCATTTTCCCCCGGCTTCAGGTGGGGCACATCCCTGCTTCCCGGGGAGGCCATCACCATGGAACATCTCATGGATCAGACAGCGATCACCTATCCGCAAACCACTGTGACGGAAATGACGGGGGCCACCATCAAGGCCATCCTCGAAGATGTGCTCGACAACCTTTTCAACCCCGATCCCTACAAACAGCAGGGAGGAGACATGGTACGCGTCGGCGGAATCACTTATACCTGCGATTTCAGACAGGGATACGGCAAGCGGATCAACAATCTCGCGTTAGGCGGAAAACGCATTGAAGCGGGCAAGAAATACAAAATTGCAGGCTGGGCGCCCGTATCCGAGGGTATAAATGGCGAACCTGTATGGGAAGTGGTGGCAAGCTACCTGAGGGAAAAGCAGGTGATCTCCCCGAGAAGGCCCAATATGCCAAAGCTCGTCGGGGTGGAAGGCAATTTCGGCATCGCATGAAAAATTAGTCAACACAACAAGGAAAAAGCATGAAATCGATTCTGAAACTGGCGGTTGTTGCGCTTTTCGGCCTGTCTGCAATGCAGGCCATCGCGGACGACGATTCCTTCGCACCGGGAGGAACAGCCATCGATCACAGCAAGGTCTATTACAAGAACCTGAAAATCGTCATGGACCTGAAGGCGAAAGACATCAATGCCGTCAAATACGCCACGATGGTTGCAACCCGCGTGCTCGATCATCCAGGCGCCAAGCTTGCAGTGGTCATCGAAGGACCATTCGTCACCGTATTCGCCAAGAAGAACTATCTCGACCATCAGGGCATCGTGGACAAGTGGGCCGCCCTGGCCGGAAAGGGAGTCCAGGTCGAGTTTTGCGGCAATTCTATTCACAGCATGGGACTCAAGCCTTCAGACATGGAAGGTCTGGACGAAAAAATTCCGGCCGCCGTGAATTCCGGTGCCTATCCGACAATCGCCCACTATGAGTCGCTGGGATACAACCTGATCATCCCAATACAAATGCCTGAATCGCCTGAAAAAAAATAATATAAGACGCACATATAAGAACAAGATATTTCGCAGTTCAAACTTCAACTAGAAGGAGGGGGTATGAAAAGGGGACTTGTTTCATTGGCATTACTCTGCGCTTTCAGCCAGTCGGCTCAAGCGACAAACTGGCTTGAACTCGAGAACAACGAGCCGCAAGGATCCACCAACACGGCCCATTTCTGGGGATTCGTCCAGCCAGAACTGGTGCACAATGAGGGTGGAGCGGTGGAAGGTATTGTCAATCCAAAACCGCAGCTTTGGAACTACAATGGCCAGACCAGTCTCAACAACCTGATGGGGCCGACCTTCTCCCATCAGAACGGCATGCAGGTATTCCGCGCAAGACCGGGATTGAGGGGCCTGATGCCCGGCACGGACGGCAAGATCAATTACTTCCTGCTTGCGGAATTCGGACAGAACGGCATCACGGAAGTCAAGGAGTCGCCCAATTCCTGGAGATATACGCCCGCCATCACCGATGCCACGGTTTCCTTCGATCTGAAGGCAACAAGGCTGAGGGTGGGGCTTGGCAGGCTTCCGCTTGGAGAAGAGGCGATGCAGGGAGAGCCCGCTATGAACTACGCCAACCTCACCAGCGTATCCGACCAACTTCTGAACGAACGCTTCGTCGACTATTATTACACCGGCCGTCCTGAAGTTCCGCTTTTCGGTGTGGCCATGACCCAGAGAACCTTGACGGGACTTGCAGGCGGCGCAAACAATCTCACCTGCGCTCAGCCAGGACATTGCTCCGCGGCACTCAACGACAAGCCCGTCGGCGCATTCAGGGATATGGGAATCGAGGCTTATGACTGGATCAACCGGGGGAATTGGGAATATTCATACGCTCTCATGGTCAGCGACGGTAACGGACTCCAGTTTGCCGACAATGGCAATTACGACATTTCCGGTCGTCTTCAAGCCAGTTATATTTTCGGCGGTTCCGGAGCTTTCCGCCAGGATGCCTCGGTTTACGCCTGGCATCAGGATGGAAGGCGCAACTTCAACGGGACCGACTATACCCGCATCCGCGAAGGGATAGGTGCCCAGTACAAGGACCATGGTTTGAGAATCGGCGGAGAATACATCAAGGCTGCAGGCATGATCTATTACGGCGTCATCGCACCCTTCCTTGACGTCGGCGCACCTGCATTCGAACCTGTAGACCAGATGGCTCTCGATTCCTCCAACACGGCGGACGGCTATTATCTGGATGTGGGATACAAGTTCACGCCCAAATGGGAAACCGAAGTGAGATATGACTATCTCGACAAGCTGAAAAATTCAGCCTATGACGAAAGACTTTTTTCGACCGTAACCTATGGTGCACAGTATTTCTACAGCAAGAACCTCAGATTCCTGGTCAACTACGAAGTTCGCAAGATCAGCGTGGCGAACCCGATGGCATATTTGAACGAACCCATAGCGATCCGGGCCAATGCACATACTCAGCTGACTGATGCCAGCATTATCGCCGGATCCATCGGCAATCGCATAGACATCGCATGCACCTACAGTTTTTAACCACCGAGGAGTACCCATGAAGAAATTGTTTCTGCTGTTTTTTTCACTGACCCTATGCAACAATGTCGCCTTTGCTGGCGACCTTGCTCATGAAGAGCCACTCCAGATTGCCAACAAGACCGGCCTCAAGGTGGTCGTTCAGGTCAATCATGACGATGTCATCCCGAGAAACGGCATATCCAAACAGATCTTCGGGACGAAGAACCTCGTCGATCAGTATAATGCCCTGGGGATGAAGGTCGGAAAGGATTACGAGATCGTCATGATCTTCAGGGCAGACGGCGCTCAGTTTCTTCTGAATGACGATGCCTACGATGCAAAGGTCAAAGGCCCCCATCCCAAAGGCAATCCCAACAAGAAACTGCTCATGTACATGGAAAAGGCAGGCGTGAAGATGTACGAATGCTCGGTCGCCATGAAGCTGAAGCATTACACGCCGGATGACCTGCTTCCCTTCTCGCGCAGGGTCGTCTCTGGGATCGGCGCCGTCGTCGATTTCGAAAAATCGGGTTACCTGCTGGTTACCCCCTGACAATTTTTTACCCACAGAAAGGATGAAAAAATGAAATTTTCCGGAGCATTGCTAGGTGCGCTTCTTCTTGCAGCGGGCATTCCAGCCATTGCCGCAAGCAACCCGCTTGAGACTGCGATCCAGAATGGAAAGCAGGTCTTTTCCCATGAAACCTTCGACGGCAAGGGCAAGACATGCGATGCCTGCCACTCGAACGGCGGCGTCGGTCCGGGCAAGCTGCCCAACGGCAAGGCGATTCCCAGCCTTTCCAATGCGGCTGCGATTTTCCCTCGCTTCAACCCGAAGGCCAAAAAAGTCGTGACTCTGGAAGACCAGATTCGCGCATGCACGAAAAACGCGCTGCAAGGCAAACCGCCAGCAGCAGGCAGCGAGAAACTTACCGATCTCGTCGCCTACCTCACCTCCCTATCGCAGGGCAAGCCGATCGACATGGGCGGCAAGCCCAAATAATATAAACCCCGCACATGCGGGGTTTTTTGTTCGCCCATCTTTCCGGTTTCATCGCACTGAAACAATTGCAGTGTAGTGTATGGTGCCGTCTTATCATAACGCGCATCTATCGCTCCCGCCATCATGACATTGCAAAAGCAGCTCCGATTCATCAACGGCCTGACCGTGCTCAGCCTTCTCGTTGTCATCACGCTTTCCTACCTCAACCTGAATCGGCTGAGAATACAATTCGACAAGGCACAGGATGAATCGTCCGTCGAAAAAAATCTGATCGAAATCAAGGCAACGGCGCTTTCTGTTGCCAAGAACGATCCCATTCTGCCCGACACGGATGACAAGCTGAATGCAGCCAACGCCAAAATCAGCGACCTTTCCGCCAAGGTTCGCAAGCAGTTCTTGCCAGGGCCGTTGCGCAAGCAAACGGATGACATCTCGTCGAAATGGAGCGCCTATGTAAAGGGTTTCAAGGGTGCGATCAAGATTGCCTCAGACAGCCCCAGCGATGCGCTTCAGATACCGGATTCGCTTTATTCGATGCAGCTTGTTCCGATGGTCGATGAAATCGACGCACTGGTTGCAGCAAACAAGACCAGAGAAGGCGCCTCCAGCAGAGAAATCGGCGCCTCCATGGAGCGCATCAAGTGGGTTGTCGTCATGCCGCTGATTGTTGCAGGGATCATCGTCACAGTCTTTCAATGGTTCTTCAATCGCGGACTTCAACACAGCGTCAACGGAGTGGTCGAGTCCGTCGAATATCTCCATCGCGGTGACCTGAGCAGAAGATTGCCCTCTGAAAAAAGCGATGAAATCGGCATCATGGCAAAAACCATCAACGCTTTCGTCTCACGCTTCGAATCCATCGTCCGGGACGCACAGCATTCATCGACCATTACGCGAACAATGGCCAATGAAATCAGCACAAGCGCAGAAAGTGTGATGCAGAACGCGAAAAGCCAGTCCGAAAAATTCTTCTCGGTCGAAGAGGCCATCACGCGGATGGGTGGCAGGATACAGGATACCGCCTCTCATTCAAACCAGGCTGCGGACATGGCCAGCCATGCGCGCAGCCTCGTCGAAAATGGAAACGAAGCTGGAAAGCTCACTGTTTCTGCGCTGAACAGGCTTGACGATGCAGTGCGTACATCCGCATTGACCTTGTCCGAGCTCAATTCTGAAATCCAGCGCATCGGGCAGGTCAGCAACATCATCAGGGACATCGCCGATCAGACCAATCTTCTTGCCCTGAACGCAGCCATAGAAGCGGCCAGGGCAGGGGAATCGGGAAGGGGGTTCGCTGTCGTCGCCGACGAAGTCAGGAAGCTAGCCGAACGCACCTCCACATCAACCTCCGACATCGCTCGCACCGTTGAAGCCATACAGGCGAGCACCTCGAAAGCCGCCATGGCGATGGAAGACGCCAAACGCGAAGTCGGACTGGGTGTCGAGCAGGGCGAAATAGTTGAGCATTTGCTCGCCGAAATCGATTCTTCGGTCAGGAACGTGGCTGAAATGATGAAAGAAATCGCAACTGCCACGCAAGCGCAGTCTGCGGCAGGAGACGAAATACAGGAGCATCTTGCCTTGCTAGCGGGATTGACCACGTCGAGCGTACAGGATATCGAGCTTAGCAGATCCTCAATGTCCGAGCTCGCCGCGCTTGCCTTGACGCTGAACAACCAACTGAGCGAATTCAAACTGAGCGCAGCCTGAACTCAGATCATCAGCGCAACAAGAGCAAACACTGCCGCATCGAGCAGCAGTGCGAGAGATGTTTTCATGCGGCCTTCGATGATCCTGCCGAGCGACCACAGCCCCGCAATCAGCCCGCCGACAATGACCGCTGATTTGCCAAAGGGCAACTCGTCCATTTGCCAGAGAAACCATGTGAATGCGCCCAGCATCAGCAGAAACTGGAAACCGCCGAGCCACAATGTTCCCCTGCTGATTGGAGGATCGTAACGAGTTACTGCCGACAGCTCGAATTGGGGCTTCGGATCAAGATCCCTGGGACGCCAACCGGGTGGCATGAACCATATCTTCAACCTGTCTGCCCAGTTTCTGGTTTTCCAAGCATCGCTGAGCAGCGACCAGTAGACGTGCAGATTCGCCCATATCGGGTCCCAGCTGTCCAGTTGAGGCCTTATCCCATAGACGCAAGCTTCCTCCGTTTCTTCCTGGAAAGTGCCGAACAGCCTGTCCCACAAGATAAGCATCCCGCCGTAGTTTTTGTCGATGTACAGATCGTTGACTGCATGGTGGACCCTGTGGTTGGATGGACTTGAAAAAACCTTGTCGAACCAGCCCAGTTTCCCTACAAGTTCTGTATGAATCCAAACCTGGTAGAGCAGGACAGCAAGGCCGGATGCAGCATAAACGGCAGGAGGAACGCCTGCGAGCGCCATGGGAAGATAAAATAGCCACCCCAACACGGGATAAGCGCTTTCCTGTCTCAGTGCAGTCGAGAAATTGAAATCCTGGCTCTGGTGATGGACTACGTGGGCCGCCCAGAGAATACCTGTCTCGTGTGAATAACGATGGTGCCAATAGCCGCAAAAGTCGACGAAGATCATCGCGGCAATCCATCCATACCATTTATCCCAGAAGCCACCCTGATATAGCGCGACATGCCCGTAGGCCAAAGTATAGATGCCGATTTGGAAGATGCCTGTGAAAACCAGCGTAATCTGGCTCAGGATGCCCTGGGAAAGGCTGCTGATGGCATCGTTGATGCGGTAAACGTTCCTTCCGCTGGAAAGCCCCATCCCGTACTCAGCCAGGATCATCAGGGTGAATACGGGAATGGCGAAAACGATGATTTTTTCCATGCAACCTCCCGGAGGTGCTATTGAAGCAGACGTATTGCAAGGCGTCAAGCATGAAGCCAATCATTATCCTACCACCTTTTCTACGCGACATTTGGAACGTGGTATGGCGCTATAGACCCAGCCGCATAACACTCTTTATACTGTTCAGGTGTCATGATCTTGCTTCATTACCCATGACGGGCTTGCAAGTTTGATCGTTGTGAGAACGACATAGTACATTTCGAATCCGCCATGAGTACAAGCGATGCATAATTCACATAACAATAAAACAGTCTGGCACCATGCGACCGTAACACGCGCGCGACGCGAGAAACTCAATGGCCACAAGTCCTGCGTTCTCTGGTTCACCGGTCTGTCTGGTGCGGGTAAATCGACGCTGGCACACGCCGTTGAAGAGGAACTACACCAGCGCGGCTGCAGGACATTCGTGCTCGATGGCGACAACGTTCGCCATGGCCTGAGTTCTAACTTGGGTTTCGATGACGCTGACAGACGCGAGAACATCCGCAGAATTGGCGAAACCGCCAAACTGATCATGGAGGCAGGTGTGATCGCGATGGCCGCCTTCATCAGCCCTTTTCGTGCAGACCGTGAGGCCGTGCGGAACCTCATGCCGCATGGCGATTTTATCGAGATCTATTGCAAGGCCAGTCTCGAAGTCTGCGAATTCCGAGATGTCAAAGGACTTTACAAAAAGGCCAGGGCGGGTCTGATCAAGAACTACACCGGCATCGACTCGCCGTACGAAGAGCCCGTCCATCCCGAGCTGATCGTCGCCACCGACAAACTCTCTCTCGAGCAATCCGTTAAGGCCGTGCTGGAAGTGCTGAAAGAACATGGAATACTGGCGCCTAATCCGGCAGTCAGTTGAAGCAATGCATGCATCGGCGCGGCCGGAACGGCAAAAAGCCCGTCGATTTAGAATCGACGGGCTTTCCATTTGGTGGCCAAGGGCGGAATCGAACCACCGACACAAGGATTTTCAGTCCTCTGCTCTACCAACTGAGCTACTTGGCCGAATTAGAGATTTTAATATTTTTGGGTGATTCCGGTCAAGGTCAGAATAGATAATCGAACACCATCTGGGTTGCGGCGAAGATGACGGCGACGATGACGCCCAGGATGATGGCTGCAAACATCCATTTCTCGCCGGTCTTCAGCTTCGA
>JAJZPK010000046.1 GCA_021811205.1 Pseudomonadota bacterium | reverse complement strand
TGCAAAGACCGCTTCAAATCACGACAAGGGATATACCTGAATCGGCAGCGGTAGATGCCCATATCCGTGAAAAGGTCGACAAACTCGGGCAATTCTATCCGCATATCGTCGGGTGCCATGTCGTCGTCGAAATGCCGCACAAGCACAGTCATCGGGGAAAGCTTTTCAATGTCAGGCTCGAAATCAAGGTCCCGGGAAACGAAATCGTGGTCAATCGCGAGCTCGACGAAGACATCTACGTCGTCCTGCGGGACGCTTTCGATGCGGCGAAAAGGGCGCTAGACGACTACGGCAGGAAACAGAGGGGAGACGTCAAGTTCCACGAGCCGGTCACGCATGGTACCGTTGCCAAGCTGTTCGACGAAGGATACGGCTTCATCGAAACGGATGAGGGAGAGCTCTATTTCAGCCGAGACAATGTCGTCAACCATGGATTCGGCAAGCTCGAGGTCGGGGATGAGGTGCACTTCATCGTCGAGCCTGCGGGAGAAGGATTGCAGGCGAAGCGCGTGAGCAGGCGCTGAATGCGCCCGATCTTCCATACCGAGCTCGTGAACGGCGATACGGGCGATCCAGCACTCTTCGTCGACATCCTGTTCGCGGGCAGGGCGTTTCTGTTCGACCTGGGGGATCTTTCGGCGCTTGCCCCTAAAAAGATGCTGAGGCTATCTGCGGTTTTCGTCTCGCATGCGCACATGGATCATTTCATCGGCTTCGACAGGCTGCTCCGTGTCCTGCTCGGACGCGGCAAAATCTTGTCATTATTCGGGCCGCCTGGCATTGCGCGCCAGGTCGAAGCCAAGCTTTCAGCCTATACCTGGAATCTGGTCGGAAATTATGCCTCCGACCTCGTCTTTATAGTGAGCGAGCTTCATCAGGACGGAAGTTGCGACAAATGGGCATTTTCCAGCAGGCGCGCATTTCGTCGCGAATCGCTCGGCAAGACAGCAATCGAAAATGGAATCATCCTGGACGAAACTTTCTTGACTGCCAGGTTCGATTTCCTGAACCACGAAATACCCTGCCTTGCTTATTCCATCGAGGAAAAGATGCATGCCAACATCTGGAAGAACAGGCTTGCCGAACTCGGGTTGAAAACGGGGCCATGGCTCAGAAACCTCAGGGAAGCCGTGATTGCCTGCGCGCCGGACGATGCGATCATTGATGCGGAAGGCAGGAAAATGAGGCTTGGAGAATTATGGGGCGCGGTCAGAGTCGTGCCCGGACAGAAGCTGTCCTATGTCACCGATGCGGATTATGATGCTGCGAACCTCGAAAAAATAGCTGATCTTGCAGACTGCTCGGACATCCTTTATATCGAGGCCGTTTTTCTCGATAGAGACGGGGAACACGCAAAAAGCAAGCACCATCTGACTGCGGTTCAAGCCGGAAGCATCGGGAAAATGGCGCGCGCGAAATCGATCGTTCCATTCCATTTCTCGCCGAGATATTCCGGAATGGAGGACATGCTGAAGCGGGAAGTGTGCGAGGCGTTCAGCCCTTGACGCAGATTCTCGGTGAGAGATGGGCGACGCGTCTTGCCAGATTCGCGCTTTCCGTGTCGAGTACGACCCTGTCCACGTCCTTGTATGCGCCAGGCGCTTCTTCGGCAGCGCCTCTCATCGATTTCGTCCTGATCAGTATGCCGCGCGCCGCGAGCTCATCGATCAGCTGCCTGCCGTTCCAGCGCTTTGCTGCCTGGGTGCGGCTCATCGCACGTCCGGCCCCGTGGCTCGCGGATGCGAAGGCAGGATTGCCGGTATTGCCGGCGAGGATATAGGAGCCGGTTCCCATGCTCCCGCCGATGATGACGGGCTGCCCGACGTTCCTGTATCGCTCGGGAAGCTCGGGATGGTGGGGCGGAAAGGCGCGCGTTGCGCCTTTCCTGTGGATGTGCAGCGTTCTTTCGCGTCCGCCCACGCTGTGTCTTTCGACCTTGCAGGTGTTGTGGCTGACGTCGAATAGCGTATCCAACAGGGATCCCGGCAATATTTTCGAGAAGACATCTCTGGCAAGATGCGCGAGGATCTGCCTGTTGGCGAGCGCGACGTTGATCGCCGCATTCATCGCGCCGATGTACTGCTCGCCTTCAGATGAGCGGATGGGGGCGCAGGCAAGCTCCCTGTCGGGAAGGGTGACGCCCAGACGCCCTGCAGCCTTGGCGAGCAGGATCAGATAGTCCGTGCCGATCTGATGTCCGAGCCCGCGCGAGCCGCAATGAATGGAAATCACGATCTGCCCCGTTTTCAAGCCGAAGGCTCGGGCCGCCATTTCGTCAAAAATTTCGTCGACGACCTGGATTTCGAGGTAATGGTTGCCCGAACCCAATGTGCCCATTTCGCCGAGCTGCCTGCGCTTGGCATGAAGGGAGACGCATTCGGGCTCAGCCCCCTTCATTTTCCCTTTCTCTTCCACGTAATCGAGATCAGCAAGGCTGCCGTAACCTGATTCGACGGCCCAGCGGGCGCCGCGCCTCATGACTTCGTCCAGTTCTTCGGCGCCGAGTCTGATGCGACCTTCCTCGCCGACGCCTGCCGGAATGCTTCTGTACAGGCTGTCGGCGAGCTGTTTCGCGACAGGCTGGATGTCATCCCATCCTAGATTGCTCCTCAAGCATCGTATGCCGCATGAAATGTCGAAGCCGACGCCTCCCGCCGAGATGATGCCGCCTTCCTCCGCGTCGAAAGCGGCCACGCCGCCTATCGGAAAACCGTAGCCCCAGTGCGCATCAGGCATGGTCATCGCACGCCCGACAAGTCCGGGAAGCATGGCCACGTTCGTGATCTGCTCGAGCACCTTCTCGTCCATTTCCGAGATCAGAGGTGCGCTGCCGAAAAGGCGCGCGCCATTCGCTTCCCAGGAATAAGGGGAGATCATTTTGAGCAGATTGATGTTCATGTCATACGTCGACGATGCAGCGCGCAGCCCATTCCGCCCCTTCCTGTTTGACTGAAAGTCCGGTCAGGGTCGCACCCTTCACTTCGACTCCTCTCGTCATGCTGTCTGTCCAGTGTTCGCCGGCGGCTTCTCCATGCCATTTTTCTCCGTTTCTTTTCAGGCTGAATTCGGAGAAGGCCATCTTTTTGCTCTGCGCTTCAAAAACCAGGGAATTGAGCCAGGTCACGAGCGCATATTCGTTGTCTTCCTCGGAAAAATCGATATCTGTTTTATGAAGCGGCCTGATTTCTGAAAGATTGCACTGGATGGAAAAGAGCGCTTTCGCGGCCGATTCGAACGCTTCCTCTATGCTTTTTCCCTGTCCCACGATGCCTATATCGGCATCGTGTTCGAAATAGCTGTATTTTCCCATTCAGTCGGGTTCCCGTTCGGTCGAGCAGCAATGCGGCTTTTCAACAAGCACCTGTCCCGTCACGGGATTCGGCCTGAATGCCGTGCACCCCTTGAGGCCGAGCTCGAATGCGCGCTCGTAGAGCGAAGCGAAAGCATCGAAATCGAGGCATTCTGGCACATTGACGGTTTTCGATATCGCATTGTCGACATGCTTCTGAAGGGCGGCCTGCATGAGCAGCTGCTCATCCGGCAGGATATCGTTCGCTGTCTGGAAAGAGGAGGTAAGCGGGGCGCCTCCCATCGTTTTCCTGAAAAGAAGATAGGCCGGATCGATTACATTGACCGATTCTATGCTTCCGTCGGCGCGCCTCAGATTGCGCGCGTATTCGAAAGCGTAGACTGGCTCCAGGGCGCTCGATATGTTTCCGGCGAGCAGGCTGATGGTTCCGGTTGGAGCTATCGCCGTGAGATGGCTGTTCCTGATTCCGGATTTCTCGATGTCCTGTATCAAGTCTGCAGGCAGGCGTTGGACGAATTCGTTCTCGACATAGGCCTTGTCAAAAAGCGGGAACCGGCCTTTTTCCTTCGCCGTTTCGACAGAAGACCGGTATGCCGCTTCCTTGACCGTTTTCATGATGCGCTCGGCTGTATCCCGGCCATTCTGGCTGTCGTAGGGCAGATTCAGCATGATGAGCGCATCGGCAAGCCCGGTGATGCCGAGGCCTATCCTCCTCGACGACTGGGCGACCCTTTTCTGCTTTTCCAGCGGAAAATGCGAAATGTCGTAGACGTTGTCCAGCATTCTCGCTGCAATATGCGCAGTCCGCCGGATTTTCTCGAAGTCGATGGATGCCTTTTCGGTGAAAGGATGGACGATGAAGCGTGTCAGATTGATCGAACCCAGATCGCATGCGCCATAAGGGGGAAGCGGGATTTCGCCGCAGGGATTGGTCGCGCTGATGGTTTCGCAATAGGCAAGATTGTCCGCGCGCCTCACCCTGTCGATGAAGATGACGCCAGGCTCGGCACAATCATAGGCCGCGCGCATGATGCGCTCCCACAATGTTTTCGCGCTCAGCTCGCTGAAGACCTTTCCTTCGAAAACGAGCGGCCATTGCGCGTCCATGCGGACGGCTTCCAGGAATGCATCGGTGACCAGCACGGAAAGGTTGAAATGACGAAGCGCATCGCCTTCGCGCTTTGCTTCGACGAAATGCAGGATGTCGGGATGGTCGCAGCGCAATGTTGCCATCATCGCGCCGCGCCGTGCGCCGGTCGAAAGAATGGTGGCGCACATGCTGTCCCAGATCTTCATGAAGGAAACCGGGCCGGAAGCGATCATTCCCACCTGCTTAGCAGGCGTGCCGGATGGCCTCAGTGTTGAGAAATCGTAGCCCACTCCGCCGCCTTGCTGCATGGTGATCGCGCCTTCCTTGAGCGAATCGAAGATGCCCGCGAGCGAATCCTCTATTTCCCCCATCACGAAACAGTTGAACAGGGTGGCTTTGTGCCCGGTTCCGGCTCCTGCCTGTATCCTTCCCCCGGGAAGGAAGGAGAAATTCTCGAGAATCGAATAGAAGTCTGATTCCCATCGACTTTCCTTTTCCTGGCTGGCCAGCGCTTTCGAAATGCGTCTCCAGGTGGCTTCGATGTCCTGGTCCATGACGGCTGCGCCCTCGCGCCACCTGTATTTGGCATTCCAGATCTTGTTGGATAGGGGATGTGGCATAATTGAGTCATGGTTACCGTTGTTCCGGCTACAGAAAACGCCGATCTTTCGAGCTGGATCGATTCCATCTCCTCAGGCTACGCGCCTCTCGAGATCGAATCGATCCGCATGGCCGCACAATATGCTGCAACGCACGATGACATCCTGCCAAACGGAGAACGTCTGCTTGAGCATGCGTTGTCCTGCGCTTCAATCCTAGCAGGGATGCATATGGATTGCGAGGTGCTGCAAGCCGCCTTGCTGCTCCATTGCGGCCAGGACATCGCTTCTTTCGGGGAAGGGGTTGCCGGACTCATCGAGGGCGTTTCGAGATTTTCCTCGTTCGATGTCGAAGAGATCGTGGACCTGGAAGGCATGCGCAGGCTGCTTCTCGCGATCGTGCAGGACATCCGCGTCGTTCTCCTCAAGCTTGCCGACCAGCTCCAGAGCCTGCGCCATCTTGCCGGATGCGACAACGAGGAGGCCAGGAGAAAGGCCGCGTACAAAACGCGCGACATCTATGCGCCGCTCGCGAACCGGCTGGGCATCTGGCAGATCAAGTGGGAGCTCGAGGACCTGTCTTTCCGCATTCTCGAGCCTGTCATCTACAAAAAAATAGCGAAGCAGCTCGACGAGAAGCGCCTCGACCGGGAAAAATTCATCGAAAAATCGATCGGCGAGCTGAAGGAGGCGCTCGATCTGGCTGGAATACGCGGCGAGATTTCCGGGCGGCCGAAGCACATCTACAGCATCTACAAGAAGATGCAGCGGAAGAATCTGGATTTCGAAGGGATTTACGACGTCAGGGCGATCAGGGTACTGGTCGATTCGGTGAAGGACTGCTATGCCGTGCTTGGCATCGTAAATGATCTCTGGACCCCGATTCCCGGTGAATTCGATGACTACATCGCCAAGCCCAAGGAGAACGGATACAGCTCTTTGCATACCGGGGTGATCGGGTCCGAAGGAAAGGCGCTAGAAGTCCAGATCAGAACCTACGAGATGCACGATGCCTCTGAAATGGGGGTGGCAGCCCACTGGCGTTACAAGGAAGGAGGGCGGCGCGACTTCAAATTCGAGGAGAAGCTCGTCTGGCTCAGGAAGCTGCTCGGCTGGCGGGACGATTTGGGCGAATCGGCCAATATTGCGTCAGAGGGACTTTTCGCCGATTCGATCTACGTGCTGACGCCGCAGGGGAATGTCATCGATCTGCCCAAGGATGCAACCCCTGTCGATTTTGCCTACCATGTGCACACCGATCTGGGGCATCGTTGCCGAGGCGCGAAAGTGGACGGATCAATCGTTCCGCTCAATACGTCATTGAAGACCGGCCAGCGCGTCGAAATTATCGCCGCGAAGCAGGGCGGCCCGAGCCTGGATTGGCTCAACCCTGACCAGGGATTTGCGAAGAGCTCGAGGGCGCGCGCCAAGATCAGGCAATGGTTCAACAGCAGAAACCACGAGGCGAGCGTGGCAGCCGGTCGTCATCTGGTCGAACAGGAACTCAAGCGTTCAGGAAAGAGCGGTTTTTCCCTCGACAAGATGGCTAGTCATTTCGGATTTTCGAAGCTCGACGATTTCCTGGTCGAGGCGGAAAGGGGAGGCGTCACCCGTCGTCAGATCCAGTCTTTCTTGAGGGATGAGGAACCCGAGCAGGAAAAGATACCCGTCCTGAGAAGCAGGGAAGCGCCGGGCGAAGTGCTGGTCGTCGGCGTGGACAAGCTGCTCACCCAGCTCGGCAAATGCTGCAGGCCCGTGCCGCCGGACGAAATCGTCGGTTTCGTGACCAAGGGCAGGGGCGTGATGATCCACAGGAAAAGCTGCACGAACGTCGCCCATCTCGATCCTGAAAGATTGCTCGATGCGCAATGGGGCGGTCCCGGCGGAAAATATGCCGCCGAGATCCATATCGAAGCCTCGGACAGACAGGGACTGCTGCGCGACATATCGGATGTGCTGGCGCGAGAAAGGGTCAATGTCACGGCAACCAGGACGGTGAGCAGGAAGGACAGGGCAAGCATGCGCTTTACTGTTCAAGTGACCGACCTTGCCGAACTGCGCAACGTGCTCGTACTGATCGGTGAAGTGAAAGGCGTGATGCAGGCATCAAGGCGATAGGATAAGATTAGAGTATCGCTATTTCGGACACGGAAAATGGATGCTGATACCGTATATGTCAGGACAAGGAAAGGGGAAGAAGCCCTCAAGGATGCCCATCTTTCCCTCGAGATGCACGACATCCTGACCGGCATCGACGGCAAGACCAGCGTCAGTCAGTTGGCGGTTTCCTCTTCGTTCCTGTCCAGGGAGGCGGTCGATGCGGCCATCCGCGATTTCCTCGAAAAAACCTACATCGAACCCTATTCCGAAACGGTCGCCGGAGAACCCATCCCTGACGCGCGCGCTGCTGAGCTGACCGAAGAAAAACTTGAAGCAGAAGCACCTGCGCGCAATGTCGGAAAAAGCAAGTTTTCCCAGTCCGAGCGCACGCTGATCGCCAGCGTTCTTTTCCTGGATATCGTCGAATACACCAAAAAACCGGTCTCGGAACAGTTCAGGATCAAGGAAGCGTTCAACAAGCTCGTCTATGAGCTGGTGCAGACCATTCCAGAAGACGATCGCATCATCATCGATACGGGCGACGGCGCGGCGCTGGGTTTTCTCGCCGATCCAGAAGCTGTGCTCGCGATCGCGATCAGGCTGAGGGATGCCCTGGAAGCCAACGGCCACGCGGATTATCCCGGGCTTTACGTGAGGCAGGGGATCAATCTCGGGCCGATCAGGCTGGTTGCCGACATGAACGGCAGGGAGAATCTGATCGGTGATGGCGTCAACGATGCTAACAGGATCATGGGATTTGCTAAGGGCGATCAGGTTCTGGCTTCCAGATCCTTCTACGACGTGGCGAGCCGCCTGTCGAGCGAGCATGCAAGGCTCTTCAAGTACCAGGGCATCCACAAGGACAAGCACGGCAGGGAGCATGAAGTCTACGAGGTGATGGGCGGGAATCGGGCCGCGGAGGAGGCGCGCAAACAGCAAAAGACGGAAGAGGAGATCCGGGCAGAGCGCATGGCGAAAATGAAGGAGAAGCTCGAGGCCGCAGCGAAGATGGAAGCTGCAGCAAAGGCCGCAAAGGACGCACGCGAGTCGACCCAAGCCGAGGCAAGGCAGCAGGCCGAAATGAAAAGAGCTGCCGAAGAAAAACCGAAGACTTTTAAGCCGAAAAAGAAGGGCGCAGGCAAAACGATTTCAGCCTTGTTTATCGTCCTGGTTGCGCTGCTGCTCGGCGCGCTGCCATTCGTGCCGCTGGGATTTCTCGCAAGGAGCGAATCCGATTCTATTTCGCTCAGGACAGGAAAGACGGTGTCCATCGGCTCGGCTCATGTCTCGCTGCTTCCAACGCCAAGGATCGTCCTGAAGGACGTTTCAGCAGGCGGCATCAAAGTCGAGAAAATGACCGAAGATCTTTTCGGGGACAAGGCCGTTGTCATTCATGGAGTGAAGGCGGATCAGGATACGCTATCCGCTCTCTCGAGCTGGAAGAGCATTGCCGGCATCATGCAGCTCGAGCAAGTTTCGCTTTCCCTGGACGGAAAACAGCTTCCGCTTTTCGACGGGCAGATCGAGACGGGCCCGGGCGGATCTTTCGGACATGCCAGGATCGAGAGCGATGGCATGAGCGCAGACATCACGCCTGTCGATTCCGGGTTCAGGATAGAGATTGCCGCAAAGCGCTGGGCTTTTCCGATGGGACCTTCCTGTCCATGGGACGAGCTCAATGCCAGCGCGATCGAGAAGGACGGCCAGATCGATATTTCTTCCTTCAAGGCGACGGGCTATGGCGGCACCGTATCCGGTTCGGGCAGCATCTCCTGGAACCAGGGCTGGCGTGCCGCTCTTCGCTTCAAGGGAAGCGAGCTGGAAATCGACCAGCTGCTGCCCTATTTCTCGCAAGACGCCAAGCTTTCAGGCTGGCTCAAATTCGATGCTGCCGCATCGATGGCTTCAACGAGTCTCTCGACTCTTTTCGATTCGCCAAGCATAAATGCTGTGTTCGGATTGCATGACGGCAAGGTGCCCGTCGATTTCGCACAGGCGATCAGGGTGCCTTCTCCCGATGGGACAAGGGGTGGGGAGACGAAATACGACACGCTTTCAGGAAATCTTGCTCTGGTTGGAGGTGAATACCGCTACAGCGGTCTCAAGCTGAATTCCGGAATGATGAATGTTGCGGGGAATCTGGTCGTGAAGGGAGGGAATCTTTCCGGCACAGCCGAGGTGTCACTTGCCCAGATTCGTTCTGCGCTGACGCTTTCCGGCAGCCTGCCTTCCCCCGTTATCCGCTGATAGGTAAGTCTGGATTTCCGCGTGGACGGCCTTTTCGGCTGGATCATAGAGGAAGTTGTTTGGGTCGAACGCCCTGGAAAGCATGCCGACTGCGACGAAATAGACTATTCCGATCAGAACGCCGTTCCAGTAGCCCATGAAAATGTCCGCAACGGCGGCGATCGTCCCGCATGCATGCAGCACGACGGCGGCCTTGCCGAAATCCCTGGCAGCTGCGGGCATCGAATAATAATGGCCGTATTTCTCCAGCATGCTGTTGGCGGCATCCGAGAGCTTTTTCGAGCGCAGATCCTGCTTTTTCGATTTGAGGCCCGAGAGCGGGATGAGCAGCAGCATTGCGGCGAGAATCAGCGTCGCCCAACTCCAGGTCCTGGAAAAATAAATGGCGCCCAGGGATACAGCGCCTATAACGAGCGATATGACGAAAAACATCCGCGAACTATGCCAGAGGCTCCAAAAGACGTCAATGCGATCAGAGAAATCGGGGGCGGGGAGTTTTGATTGACGGGGAACATGAGGGCATGTAAAATCCGCTTTCTTTACTAGGCGGTTAGCTCAGCTGGTTAGAGCGTTGCCTTGACATGGCAAAGGTCGTAGGTTCGAGTCCTATACCGCCTACCAAATTTCCGTGCGGCTCAAAGCCGCACTTTTCATTTTCAGGACGGACATGCCGGTCATTCGGTTGCCAGACGGATCAGAAAGAACATTCGGTCACACAGTGACGGTGGGGGAGGTGGCATCTTCCATCGGTGCAGGGCTCGCTCGCGCGGCAATTGCAGGGCGCGTGAACGGCAAGCTGGTCGATCTTTCCCATTCTATCGATGCCGATTCGGATGTGGCCATCGTCACGGAAAAGGACGCCGATGGGCTGGAGATCATCCGCCATTCCACTGCCCACCTGCTCGCGCATGCGGTGAAGGAACTTTTTCCTGAGGCGCAGGTGACGATCGGTCCTGTCATCGAAAACGGCTTCTATTACGACTTTTCATTCAAGCGTCCATTCACGCCCGAAGACCTCGCGGCGATCGAAAAGCGCATGATGGACATTGCGAAGCGCGACCTTCCGGTATCGAGAAGCCTGAAGTCGAGAAGCGATGCGATCGCCTATTTCAAGTCGATCGGCGAGCATTACAAGGCCGAGATCATCGAGTCGATTCCTTCAGAAGAGGATCTTTCGCTCTATACGGAAGGAAACTTCACCGATCTTTGCCGCGGACCGCATGTGCCAACGACCGCCAAGCTCAAGGTGTTCAAGCTGATGAAGGTGGCCGGCGCCTATTGGCGCGGCGATTCGAAGAACGAGATGCTGCAGCGCGTTTACGGCACGGCCTGGACAAAGAAGGAAGATCAGGAAGCCTATCTGCAAAGGCTAGAGGAGGCGGAAAAGCGCGACCACAGGAAAATCGGCAGGCAGCTCGACCTTTTTCATACCCAGGAGGAAGCGCCGGGCATGGTGTTCTGGCATCCCAAGGGCTGGACGCTCTACCAGATCGTCGAGCAGTACATGAGGCGGGTATTTCGCGAAAACGGGTATCACGAAATCAGGACCCCTCAGCTCGTCGACCGAAGCCTCTGGGAAAAATCGGGGCACTGGGACAAGTTCCAGGACATGATGTTCACCACGAGTTCGGAATCGCGCGACTATGCGGTGAAGCCGATGAACTGCCCTTGCCACATCCAGGTATTCAACCAGGGGTTGAAGAGCTACCGGGATCTCCCATTCAGGCTTGCGGAATTCGGCTCCTGCCACAGGAACGAGCCTTCCGGAACGCTTTCAGGCATCATGCGGGTCAGGAATTTCACCCAGGACGATGCGCATATTTTCTGCACCGAGGATCAGATTCAGGATGAGGTGTCGAATTTCATCGATCTGCTGATGAAGGTCTATGCGGATTTCGGCTTTTCGGATGTGCTGGTCAAGCTCTCCACCAGACCGCAGAACCGTGTCGGGACCGATGAAGACTGGGACAGGGCTGAAGAGGCGCTCTCCACCGCGCTCGACGCCAAGGGCATGGCCTGGGAATTGCAGCCAGGCGAAGGCGCTTTCTACGGCCCCAAGATAGAGTTTTCGTTGCGCGACTGCCTTGAGCGGGTCTGGCAGTGCGGCACGATTCAGGTCGATTTTTCCATGCCCGGAAGGCTGAATGCGACCTACGTCGCGGAAGACAATTCCAGGCAGATTCCAGTAATGCTGCACCGGGCGATCCTCGGCTCCTTGGAGCGGTTCATCGGCATACTGATCGAACACCATGCCGGCGCGTTTCCCTTGTGGCTCGCGCCCATCCAGGCCGTAGTGCTGAATATTTCGGATGCGCAAGCCGAATATGCGGAAAAAATCACGCAAAGTCTGTGTCAAAAAGGATACAGAGTCCATTCGGACTTGAGAAATGAGAAGATAACCTATAAAATCCGCGAGCATAGCTTGCAAAGGCTGCCCTACCAAATCATCGTCGGTGACAAGGAAGTCGCGTCCGGAAAGATTGCCGTGCGCTCCCGCACAGGCGAGGACCTCGGGCAGATGTCACTGGATGCCTTCATCGAACGTCTTTCCGCGGAATCGTGAAAGCAGGCGGGGCTTAATTTTTTAGAATTGGAGATGAACTATCGCTCAGGATAAAGAGCCGAGAATCAATGGCGAAATCTCGGCGCCTCAGGTGAGGCTGATTGGATTGGATGGTGAACAGCTGGGTATCGTGAGCCTTTCTTCGGCAAATGCGCTGGCGGAGGAAGCGGAAATCGATCTGGTCGAAATCGCGCCTCAGGCCTCGCCACCCGTATGCAGACTGATGGACTACGGCAAGTTCAAGTATCAGGAAAGCAAGAAAAGGCACGAAGCGAAGCTGCACCAGAAGCAGATTCAGGTCAAGGAAGTCAAATTCAGGCCGAGTACGGACGAAGGCGATTACCAGATCAAGCTCAGGAACCTGATCCGTTTCCTTGAAGATGGGGACAAGACGAAGATCACGTTGAGGTTCAGGGGGCGCGAAATGGCGCACCAGGAATTCGGACTCAGGCTGCTGCAGCGCCTCCAGGCCGACCTCGAAGCGCACGGCACGGTCGAGCAGTTTCCGAAAATGGAAGGCAGGCAGATGGTGATGGTCCTGTCGCCCAAGAAGAAGTAGCAGTAACAGCCGCGCAGGCGGCACAACAAGGCGTGTTCGGGTTGTGAAGCATTCCGGGGCCGGAATCACCCGACGCGGATTCAAATAGAAAGGAAGTAACATGCCAAAGATGAAGTCGAAAAGCGGCGCTGCGAAGCGCTTCAAGGCTCTGGGTGGCGGCGGATTCAAGCGCTCCCAGGCATTCCTGCGTCACATCCTGACCAAGAAAACCACCAAGCGCAAGCGCCATCTGCGCGGCACGTCCACCGTGCACGCATCGGACAAGCGCTCTATCCGCAGCATGCTGCCTTACGCTTAAGGGAGAAGAATCATGGCAAGAGTGAAACGTGGAGTAACGGCGCGCGCGCGCCACAAGAAGGTTCTGGCCCTGGCCAAGGGATACCGCGGACGCCGCGGCAACGTATACCGCATCGCCAAGGAAGCGGTGATGAAGGCGGGGCAGTACGCCTACCGCGACCGTCGTCAAAGGAAGCGCCAGTTCAGGGCGCTGTGGATCGCCCGTATCAATGCGGCTGCGCGTGAACTCGGTCTGTCCTACAGCGTATTCATGCACGGACTGAAGAAGGCGGAAATCGAGATCGACCGCAAGGTTCTGGCCGACATCGCCGTGTTCGACAAGGCAGCATTCGCGAGCATCGTCGAGAAGGCCAAAGCCAGCCTCGCCTGATCTGCAATAAAGGAAAAGGAGGCTCAGGCCTCCTTTTTTTATTTTATGAACGACAATCCAGAATCCATACTGAAGCAGGCAGAAGCCGAATTCGCATCGATCGACGATGCTGCAGAACTCGAGCAGGCGAAGGCGCGCTACCTCGGCAAGGGTGGGGCGATCACCGAGCTGCTGAAGGGATTGGGGAAGCTTGACCCCGATGCGAGGAAAACGCAAGGTGCTGCAATCAACCGCGCCAAGGAAGGCGTGGAAGCTGCGCTCACTTCGAGGCGAGAAGCGCTTGCGGCCCTGAAGCTCGAGAAGCAGTTGGCGCTCGAAGCGCTCGACGTCACGCTCCCAGGCAGGGGGCAGGACGTGGGCGGGATCCATCCCGTCACGCGCACTCTGGAGCGCATCCAGGAGATTTTCAGCTCGATCGGTTTTTCGACCGTCTCTGGGCCGGAAATCGAAACCGATTTCTTCAATTTCACCGCGCTCAACATCCCGGAAGACCATCCGGCGCGCGCGATGCATGACACCTTTTACGTGGACGATGCGCATCTGTTGCGTACCCACACGTCCCCCATCCAGATCCATTACATGGTTGAAAACAATCCGCCGGTGAAGATCATTGCACCGGGCAGGGTCTACCGCGTAGATTCGGATGCGACGCACTCTCCGATGTTTCACCAGGTCGAAGGGCTCTGGATCGACGAGAACGTCAACTTCACCCATCTGAAAGGGGTGGTGGCGGACTTCCTGCAGCGCTTTTTCGAAAAAGATGATCTGAGGGTGCGTTTCCGTCCCTCCTTCTTCCCGTTCACCGAGCCTTCGGCAGAAATCGACATGGGCTGCGTGTTCTGCGAAGGTGAAGGCTGCAGGGTATGCAGCCATACCGGATGGCTCGAAGTGGGCGGATGCGGCATGGTGCACCCCAACGTCCTGAAGCATGTCGGCTGGGACAGCGAGAAATACCTCGGTTTCGCATTCGGCATGGGGCTCGACAGGCTCGCGATGCTGAGGTATGGCGTGAACGATCTCAGGCTGTTTTTTGCCAACGATCTCAGATTCCTGAACCAATTCAAATGAAAATATCAGAAAACTGGCTCAGAACGCT
>JAJZPK010000045.1 GCA_021811205.1 Pseudomonadota bacterium | reverse complement strand
CATCGCGCTTTACAAGACTTTCGTCATCGAGCAAAGATTCGGATTCAACAAGATGACCTGGAAGCTTTTCATTCTCGATGGGTTCAAGAAAATCACGCTTGCCGCGCTCCTGGGTTTGCCCCTGCTTGCCCTGATACTCTGGCTGATGGCGAAAATGGGCGGCAACTGGTGGCTGGATGTCTGGTTTGCCTGGATCGCCTTCAATCTCTTCATCCTTGCCGTCTATCCGACCTGGATCGCGCCGGTTTTCAACAAGTTCAAGCCGCTCGAGCCCTCTCCCATGAAGCAGCGCATCGAAAAGCTGCTTGAGAAATGCGGATTCGAATCCAAAGGCCTTTTCGTGATGGATGGTTCGCGCCGCAGCAGCCACGGCAATGCCTATTTCACCGGTTTCGGCAGGACCAAGCGCATCGTCTTTTTCGATACGCTGCTCTCCAATCTGACCGAATCGGAGGTCGAGGCGGTTCTTGCGCATGAACTCGGTCATTTCAGGCATCATCACGTCGTAAAGCGAATTGTCTTGAGTTTCATGCTCAGCCTGCTTTTTCTGTGGGTGCTCGGGCATGTGAGGGGGGAGGCATGGTTCTTCGAGGGGCTCAATGCACAGAGCCAATCGGATGCGGCTGCCTTGATGCTTTTCTTCATGATTGCGCCGAGCTTCACATTCCTCCTCAAACCGCTCCTGAGCTTTTATTCGAGAAAGAACGAGTTCGAGGCGGACGAGTATGCCGCGAAGCAGTCCGATGGCGAAAGCCTGATCGCGGCACTCACCAAGCTTTATCAGGAAAGTGCGAAAACGCTCACTCCCGATCCGCTTTACTCTGTTTTCTACGATTCCCATCCGCCTGCCTCGATTCGCATAGCGCATTTGAGAAAGGCGATGCATAATTGATGCAAAGACACCTGAGCGAGGTTGGAAAATGGAATGTTCACTGGACAAGAAGCACTGCAAACCGTGCGAGGGCGGGGTTCCGCCTCTCGGTGAAGAAGAAATCGCGAGCCTGCTGGGTTCATTGACGGGATGGGAGAGGACAGGCAATGCGATCAGCAAGACCTATTCTTTCGGGAACTATTATGAAACCATGGCGTTCGTGAATGCAACCGCCTGGGTTTCCCACAAGGAAGATCACCATCCGGATCTTTTCGTCGGCTACAACAAGTGCCGCGTCGAATACATGACCCACGCGATCGGCGGTCTTTCCGAGAACGATTTCATCTGCGCCGCCAAGATCGATACGCTGCTCTCCATTTGAACCGGGCCAATGGACAGGTCGTGGCGGCCTACGGCAGGCGCTACGATGTCGAAATCGGCGGCGACATGTTCTCCTGCATCAGGCGGGGGAAGAAAAACGATGTTGTCGTGGGCGACATCGTCGAAGTCGAAAACGGGGTGATCGAAGAGATTGCCCCGCGCGCCTCGATTTTTTATAGAAGCGATGCCTACCGCGAGAAGCGCATTGCTGCAAATCTCACCCAGATCGTCATTGTTGTGGC
This sequence comes from Pseudomonadota bacterium, assembly GCA_021811205.1. Next base: position 13,240 of record JAJZPK010000045.1, on the reverse strand, counting down.
CGGTATCCCGACCTATAGCGATGAGCTCGTGAATTGCTGCCTGATCGCAGCCGAAGATCAGGGTTTGAAGTCGCTGATCGTGCTGAACAAGGCGGACATGACCGACGCCACGCGGCAGGCGCAGCGCCGTCTCGAATTGTTCGAGAAGCTCGGCTACAAGGTGCTGCCCATTTCGGCAAAACAGGATGCATTGCCGTTGCTTCCCTATCTTGAAGGTGAAACCAGCGTTTTCGTCGGGCAGTCAGGGATGGGGAAGTCGACCCTGATCAATTCCCTGATGCCTGATGCCGAACGGGAGACTGCGGAAGTTTCCAGAGCGCTCGATTCTGGAAAACATACAACCACCCACGCGCGCCTCTTCCATCTGTCGGAAAAAACCCACATCGTCGATTCTCCCGGCATGCAGGAATTCGGCCTCAATCATCTCGACATCGACCGGATTGCGCAGGCCTTCGTCGAATTCAGACCCTACATCGGACATTGCCGATTCAGGAACTGCAGGCATCTCGAGGAGCCCGGCTGCGCCGTGCTTGAGGCGTGCGAATCCGGACGGATCAGCCAAAGGCGAGTGGAGAGCTACAAAAGGCTTGCAGGGAGAGTCATTTCCCGAAATTCAGAAAAGGGGAGAGCGACAGGTAAAGGATGACGGCTATTGCTGCGGCATACACGGTTATCCGCAAGGGATGCGCCTTCAGCGCGTCGAGCAATGTGGTATGTCGGCCTTCCTTTTTCAGCCTGTCGTATTCGCGTCTGGCGCGCGTTGCACGCTCGACCTCGTAGGCGTCGATCATGGCTTTCGCCCTTTCCAGGTCGCCAGAATCGCGCAGCCAGAGGGATGCGGGCGAGATGCCCAGGAAGCTCGCGGGGACTTCGTAAAAATCGATTTCGGCCTCATCCAGCAGTGCGCGTATGTCGTCGGCCTCGTCGTCAGGCACGCCGCCGAGCATGAAAAGCCTGCATGGGCTCATTTCTTGCGCGGGTTCAGGACGCTCATCAGCAGGTCGCGAAGCTCGCGCATCCTGGCGAACTCGCTTTTTTCGACGGTATGCGTCAAGCCGCGTTTCCAGTCGCCGTAAAGCATGCCGACGGGATGGTTGTTGAAGATCATCGGCAGCAGCACGAAAGACTGGGCATCGGACAGCGGCCCTGCGAACCATGAGGGCAGCCTTCCGGCGATCTTCGGGTCAGAGACCTCTTCGATGTAGACGTCCGCATTGTTCTTTAGGGCAAGATGGAATAGGTTGTGATCCAGGCTTTCCTGAAGAACGAGCGAGGGCAAGATTTCAGGCATGCCCTGGCCGAATCCGACGCGTCCCTTGAGGCTGGATCCATCCCGCAAGATGGCGGCGACCCGGTTGAATCCCATGCTGATGTAGATCGTCTCAAGCGCCAAATTCAGCGCATTGCCGAAAGGGATGCCTTCCTTGATGGCGATCGCGAAGCTTGTCGTTCCTTTTTCGAGCCGCTTTTCCGCGTCCAGAGGTTTTCCTTCGGACAAGGGTTCATCTTCCTCGATCAGTGCGTTTTCCTTTGCATCGAGCACGGCCGCAGACACGGAATCCTCAAGGGCTTCAGGGGCAACCAGCAGGTTATCCCCGTATTTTTCGAGGAGGTCGTTGAGGCCCGGCTTGCCGTCCGCAGCGAGCGAAGCGGCTTCTCCCGAGAAGGATGCGACCATGTTGATCCATTCTGCAGAACCAGGGATGCAGGCGCCGTGAGCATCGGAAGCCCGCGTCATGCTGTTCGCTATTTTGGCTGGAAGTCGCCATTTTTTTGCAGCTTCCAGGGCAATATCGTCCAGGGAAATGCCGATGACCTTCTTTGCTGCTGCATTTTCAGCATCGATATAGCCGCCCGTGATATCGACTATTTTTGCCCATTCTTCGGGAAAGTAGAATGTCACAAGCAGCCTGCCGAGATGATGCATGAGTGCGCAGACGACCACTTCTTCCGGGTCCTTCAGGTTCGCCTTGATTGCGACTTTCTGGGCGATGCTGCCTGCGAGCATGGATTTGGCCATTTCCGCTTTTGCTGCGGGGGAATCGGGCAAGGAGGCTGAGAGGGTATCCATGAGGCGTACGCTCAAGGCGAGATGGCCGATCGCATCCACCCCGAGCACCATCACCGCTTTCGTCACTGTCGTGATTTCTCCGCCGAGCAGCGAATACATGGCGGAATTGGCCAGCCTGATCACTTTCTGCGTCAGGGCGAAATCGCTCAGAATGGAAGAGGTCAGATCCGACGCGTTGCGGTCCTCGTCGTTCATGGCCTCGACGATGGTCTGGACGGCGCTGGAAAGGGAGGGGAAGTCGCCCTTTTCGTTCATGCGTTTCCACAACAGATCGAAAAAGCCGGGCGTTCCGCCGCCGAGCCTGGATATCAGCGTTTCTTCATTCATGATTCATGCTTGTCGGCCAGATGTTTTGTCTGGAAATCGATGCTGCTCACCGGTCTGCCTTTCAGGTATCCCTGGATCAAGTCGCAGCCGCGTGATGCCAAAAAGTCGAATTGTTCCTGGGACTCGACCCCTTCTGCCACGACGGAAAGCCCCAGCCCTTTGGCGAGGCTCAAGACTGCCGAAATGATAGCCACATCCTCGATACGCGGCAATTCGTCGACGAAAGACTTGTCGATCTTGAGCACGGAAAGGGGGAATTTTTTCAGGTAGGCAAGCGAAGAATAGCCCGTGCCGAAATCGTCAACGGCGATCTTGACCCCGGCGTCACGCAGCTCCTTCAGCGTCGAGTAGGACTTTTCAGGATCGTGCATCAGCACGCCTTCCGTGATTTCGATCATCAGGTTGGAAGGGGGCAGGCCGGATTCCTCGAGGGCTTCCTTGATCATGTCAAGCAATCCCTCCTGCCTGAACTGCCTAGGCGAGACATTGACCGACATGTAGAAATCGGGATGGTCTTCGCTCACCCATTGCATCGCCTGATGACAGGCCATGCGCAGCGCCCATCTTCCCAGAAGCTCGATGAGCGTGCTGCTTTCTGCGATTGGGATGAAAATCCCCGGAGAAATCATGCCTTTTTCCGGGTTTTCCCAGCGCATCAGCGCTTCGGCGCCACTCAGCTTTCCGGATTTCGCGCAATAGATGGGCTGGTAGTGCAGCAGGAATTCGCCGTTGCGCATGCCTTCGTGCATTGCCGACTCGATAGAGACGTCGCTGCCGTCCGGGTTGATGGTCCTGTCGTACGAACGCCAGCAATTTCCGCCATTTTCCTTGGCGCTGTACATGGCCATTTCCGCATGCTTGAAGAGCGTTCCCGGATCTTTTCCGTGCTCTGGGTAAATGGCGGTGCCGATGCTGGTCGTCAAATAAAAGCTGTTTCCATCGATGCGAAAAGGACGCTGCATCGCCGTCAGTATTTTCTTCACGACGATTTCCGTTTCCTTTTCGTTGCTGATCCCGCTCAGGATAAATGCGAATTCGTCGCCGCCGATTCGGGCGAGCGTGTCGCTCTCCCTCACCAGTCCTTTCAGTCTCTTTGCGACATCCTTGATCAGTTTGTCACCGCCGGCATGACCGAGCGAATCGTTGATTTTCTTGAATCCGTCGAGATCGAGCAGCTGCAGCGCGAAGCCGGCCTGCTGTTGCCGCTGAACGGCGGAGATGTTGATCTTGATGCGGTCGCTGAGCAGGGTCCTGTTGGGCAGATCGGTCAGAGAATCGTGTGTGGCGAGGTGGGAAATGCTTCCGTCATTTTGTTGCCAGTGCGAAACATCGAAGGCAAGCAGCAAAAATTCTGGCGGCGCCGAACCGGATGACAGCATGAGATGACAGTCTACCCATACGGGATCTCCCCGGCTGAAGAAGCGGCAGACGAAGGACTGCTTTTGATCGAGAAACAGGGCTGTTTCCAGCGCCTGCGTCAGCTTGTCAGCATCATCCGGATGGATCAGGTCGACAAGGGGGGCGCCGACCGCGACTTCGAAAGACGAGGCAGAGTCTATGCTGCGGATGAAACCCTGCAGATCGAGCGTGACGGCCAGATCGGCGAGACTGCACGGCGAGAGCGGGACGTTCATGCCTTAACCGATGAGATTGGCGATGGTGAGCAGAAGAATCAGGAGTAGCCAGAGTAGCAGCCCTCGCCAGATGAGCCCGACCGTGCTCTGCATGTAGGCGCTGTCGGCTTCGTCCCCGATGCCCATGAGCGGGCGGTAGCGCTTCGATCCGTCTTCGGGCAGAGCATCCCCCAGCCTGACTCCCAGAGCGCCTGCGCCGCTCGACAACAGGATGCCGTGAGCGAGCGGACGCCACGAGGAAGCCTGGGTTCTCCAGCAATACAGGGCATCTTCGAAGTCGCCGACTATGGCGAAGCTCAATGCGGTGAGCCTGGAGGGTATCCAGTCTATGATCTCGAATGCCTGGGTCGAGAATTTGCCGAACTGGTTTTCCTCATGTCCGTTCCATTCGTCATTGAGGGCGGTCGCCAGGCGGTAAAGCACGGCGCCCATCGGTCCCAGCAAGGCGAAGTAGAAGATCACGCCGAAAACGTAGGTGTGCGAATAGACGAGCCCCAGCTCGATCGAGACGCGTGCAACTTCCTCCGAGTTGTATTCGGTTGTGGAATCGCCGCTCCATGAACCAAGCAGATCCCTGGCCTTCTGCAATTCCCCGTCCTTCAATGCCTTGTCTATCGAGGTATAGGCGTGGCTGAATTGCCTGAAACCCATCGTCAGGTACAGCACCAGCACATTCCAGGCCCAGCCGAGGATGGGATTCAGCTTGTGAAGCATCAGGGTTATGACGCCGGCAACCAGCGTCAACGGCAAGGCTGCGAGCATCCAGGCGAGTATGCCGTGGCGGTGCTCTCCCGTCGTCAAGTGCGTTCTGATCCACCCGAAATAGTCCAGCATGAAAGCGAACGCCCTGCCGGAGAAAGGCCTCATCTGTTCCAGCAGCAATGCCACGATGAGCGAAAAAAAGGTCATCTACTCGCTTTCGACGGGCTCGGCTTGCACGCCATCGAGCGCTTCCTTGAGCGTGTCATCGCTGATGTCGTTGAGGCATTTCGAAAGCATTTCGGCGGATTCGTACATGTCCGGCGGCAGCTTTGCGGTATCAAGGTTGGCGACGAATACGGCCGCAGCGCCCGCGACCTGCAGGAGTGCGCGGCGTTCGTTCATCATCATTTCGATTTCCGTACGCAGCATCGAAATTTCCTGTTCGTGCAAGACATGCGTCATGTTTGGACTCCTTTCGCTAACCAATTCTACCGTAAAACAACTTAACGCTACATGATGCCGCTCGCGGCAACGGCCGTCATGTTGACGATCCTGCGCACCGTGGCGGATGGGGTGAGGATATGCGCGGGCTTCGCTGTGCCGAGGAGTATGGGGCCGACAGTGATGCCGCCGCCAGACTCCATCTTGAGCAGGTTGAATGCAATGTTCGCCGCATCGAGATTGGGCATGATCAAAAGATTCGCTTCGCCCTTGAGCCTGGATTGTCCGACATGGGTGCGTCTGATCGTTTCGGACAACGCAGCGTCGGAATGCATTTCGCCTTCGATTTCGATCTCCGGGGAGGCGCTTCTCACCCATTCGAGGGCCTGGCGCATCTTTTTCGAGGAAGATGTGCTCGAACTGCCGAAATTGGAATGGGACAACAGCGCGATTTTGGGTTTCATGCCGAAGCGTTTCACTTCCTCGGCTGCGAGCAGCGTTATTTCGGCGATCTGCTGCGCGTCGGGATCCAGGTTGACGTAGGTGTCGCAAATGAAAAGATTGCCCTGCTCCAGCAGAAGCAGGTTCATTGCAGCAAAGGTGTGCGCACCTGACTTCAGGCCAACCAGCATCTTGATGCGGTCGAGATGCCAGCCGAACGTTTCCTTGAGGCCGCACAGCAAGGCATCGACCTTTCCTTCGTTCAACAGGCCTGCGGCAGTCATGGTCGCATCCTTGCCAGGATCGACGATCTCGAAATCGGCATGTTCGCGTATTCTGAGCCCCAGGCGTGAAATCGATGCCATGATGGCTTCGCGCTGTCCGGCAAGGACCGGTCTCGCCAGCTTTTCGTCGACGACGGTCTGGATGGCCTGGAGGACGCGCTCGTCTTCGCCCTCGGCGTATATCACCCGTTTTGACGCGGACTTGGCCAAGGAAAACACGGGCTTCATGACGAGCGCCGTCTGGTAGATGAATCTTGAAAGATGCTCGTTATAGAGATCGAAGTCGCGTATCGGTCGTTTGGCGATTCCTGAATCCATGGCCGCCCTGGCAACTGCCGGGGCGACCCTGAGGATCAGCCTCGGATCGAAAGGTTTGGGAATCAGGTAGTCTCTGCCGAAGGTCGGCAATTCGCCTTCGTATGCGGAAGCCGCGGCGTCAGAATGTTCGGCGTGGGCAAGCTCGGCAATGGCGAGGACCGCTGCTTTTTTCATGGCTTCGTTGATGGATGTTGCGCCGACGTCGAGCGCACCCCTGAAAATGAATGGAAAGCAGAGCGCGTTGTTGACCTGGTTGGGGTAATCGGAGCGGCCGGTGGCGATCACCGCATCAGGTCTTGCGGCTTTCGCGGCTGCAGGATGGATTTCGGGCTCGGGGTTGGCGAGCGCAAGGATAAGCGGGTTCTCCGCCATCATCATGACCATTTCCGGTTTCAATACCCCGCCAGCGGATAGGCCGAGGAAGATGTCGGCGCCGGAAATCACCTCGCCCAATGTTCTCGCATCCGTCTTTCTCGCATAACGCGCCTTGTTCGGGTCCATCTCCTCGGTTCGTCCCTCGTAGACCACGCCCTTGATGTCAGTGACATAGATGTTTTCCATCGCAAGGCCCAGGCTCACCAGCATGTCGAGGCAGGCGAGTGCAGCGGCGCCCGCGCCCGAGACGACAAGCTTCACGCTTCTGATCGTCTTGTTCACCACCTTGAGGCCGTTGATCACGGCGGCGCCCACGATGATCGCCGTGCCGTGCTGGTCGTCGTGGAAAACGGGAATCTTCATTCTTTCCCGCAGCTTTCTTTCCACTTCGAAGCATTCAGGTGCCTTGATGTCCTCGAGATTGATCCCGCCGAAAGTGGGCTCCAGGCTCGCGATGATGTCGACGAGCTTGTCAGGGTCGCGCTCGTCGATTTCGATGTCGAAAACGTCGATGCCTGCGAATTTCTTGAACAGCACTCCCTTTCCTTCCATGACCGGTTTGGAAGCGAGCGGACCGATTGCGCCCAGGCCGAGCACGGCAGTGCCGTTGGTGACGACGGCGACGAGATTTCCCCTTGCCGTCAGGTTGTATGATTCTTCGGGATCTTCGAAGATGGCCTCGCATACGGCGGCAACCCCTGGCGTATAGGCAAGGCCAAGGTCGCTCTGGTTGGTGAGTCCTTTCGAGGGGACAACCGATATTTTTCCTGGTTGGGGGTGGCGATGATAGTCGAGCGCATTCTTGCGCAATTGGTCGTCCATGGATGCTCCTATTGCGGCCCGAGCAGCCTCACTTCCCGTTGCGGGAAGGGGATTTCGATGCCGTGATTTTTGAATTCGCGCCAGATTTCGAGATTGATGTCCGAGATCAGCCCCAGCCGGCCTTCTTCGAGATCTGAAATCCAGAATCCGAGCTCGAGATCGATGCCGCTGTCGGCGAAGTCCTTCAGATACACCCGGGGTTCAGGATCCTTGAGCACGCGCTTATGATGCTTCGCTGCATCCGCCATGATCTTCATGGCAAGCTCGAGATCGCTTGAATAGCCGACCTGAACGGTGGCGGAGAGCCATACCTTCCTGTCAGTATAAGTGTGGTTGACCACGGTGGAGGTGATCAGGGTGTCGTTCGGGATCAGCGATTCGCTTCCGTCAGGACTTTTCAGGACGACATAGCGCGTCGTGAGCTTGGTCAGCACGCCCATCTTGTCTTCGACGCTGACGATGTCGTTGATGTGGATGGAGCGGTCGAGCAGGATGATGAAGCCGCTCACGTAATTGCTGGCGATCTTCTGCAGTCCGAGCCCGAGCCCGACGCCAAGCGCGCCGCCGAACATCGACAGCGCGGTCATGTCGATGCCTGCCGCGGACAAGGTGGCGATGGAGGCGGCGATGATAAAGAAGGTTCGGGTGATCTTGGTGAGCATGACCTTGAGGTTCATGTCCATGAGTTCGCTGACCATGATCTTCTTTTCGATGGCGCGACTCGCCCAGAGCGAGACAAGGAAGCTGGTGGCGACAACGACCATTGCCTGCATGATGGTCAGGACGGATATCCTCTGCTTGCCGAAGGTGAGGCTGATATCGTCCAGGGATTCGAGAATGTTATGGGAAAGTCCGGCAATGTGCAGCGCGAGGATGATCCAGATCAGCCAGGCAACGGCTCGCTCGAGCGAGGCGATCCATGCCTTTTGCGTGAAGGCGGTTTGCAGCATGTAGACCAGAGTACGGATGATTGCAAGCGCAATCACCAGCTGAAGCGCGATGTCGACGAGCGCGATGGGCCGGTGCAGATGGTCGAGCAGGCCCTTCCCGATCAGGAGGCAGGCGAGCAGGGAATAGGGAAGGATCAGCCTTGCCGCTTCTCCCTTGCCGATCTTTTGCTTGGCGAAATGGGAAAATAACCAGGCCGTGAAAAGGCAGGCGGCGATGGCTGATCCCTGGGTGACGGCGCCCGGGCGCCCGTCCAGAAGCTGGGCTAGGTATCCCACGATATCGAGGAAATCATTCCAGGTGGGGCGAGATTTCTCTCATCAGGAAATCGTGGAAATGTCTCATCCCGTCTTCCATCGGTGACTGGTAAGGGCCTTCTTCCGAAACGCCTGCCTGATAGAGCGCTCTGCGGCCTTCCGTCATTTTCCTGCAGATGACGGCGTCTTCCACCGCTGTTTCCTGGTAGGCGGCTTTTTCCGCCTCGACCAGATCACGCTCGAAGAGTGCGATGTCTTCCGGATAATAGAATTCAACGATATTCGTGCAATGGTCCGGCCCCCTGGGAACGACGGTGCTGATCACGAGCACATGGGGATACCACTCGATCATGATGTTCGGGTAATAGACCACCCAGATCGCGCCGCGGGAAAACTCCTTGCCGTGATCGTATTTCAAAATGAGATCGCGCCAGTTCTGGTAGACCTGGCTGCCTGCACGCGCCTTCGCGTATCTTGCGCCGACTACCTGGACGCTGTACCAGTCGCCGAATTCCCAGGCCAAAGCGTCGCAATCGACGAAACTGTCGAGCCCCGGGTGGCAAGGGGCGACATGGTAGTCTTCGAGATAGACTTCGATGAAGGTCTTCCAGTTGCAATCGTATTCGTCGACCTGCACCCTGTCGAAAACATGGTTGGAAAAGTCGATGTCCTTGAAGCAGGAAAAACCGGCCAGATCCTGCTTGACGTCGCGCTTTCCGGAAAAAAGCAGGCCGTTCCAGCTGGAGAGCGGCGTCTTGCCGAGATCGAGACATGGCTTCTCGGGAAAATGTGGCGCGCCGATGAGCTTTCCGCCGAGATCGTAGGTCCAGCGATGGAGCGGGCAGACGATGTTCCTGGCGGTTCCCCTTCCCTCGAGCATGGTCGCCTGGCGATGCCTGCAGATATTGCTCAGGAGCTCCACGCCCTTCTCGTTCCTGATCAGGAGCTTGGAGTCACCCATCCAGTTGAAGACATGGAAGTCGCCCATGTTGGGTACCATCAGCTCATGCCCGACGTAGCCGGGCCCGCCATCGAAGATCAGGCGCTTCTCCAGATCCGCTACTTCCTGACTGCAGTACCAACTTGCTGGCAAAGGCGCAAGTCCAGCCGAAAGATCGATAGCATCGGACATCATCGCTTCCTTACGAAACCCACGGTGAAACGTTATATTTTTTATGAAAAAACCGAAAAGCGCAATATTTCTTTGTTCATTTGACCGGGATGCTTCGATTAAGCTATTTTTACGGTTTAGGTAAAGTTTCATGAGCAAACAGGAAAAATCCCCGGAAAATTTCGAATCCGCCCTTCTCGAACTCGAAGCGATCGTGGCGAAGATGGAGGCGGGGCAGTTGACCCTTGAAGATTCACTTGCCGCATACAAGCGCGGCGCATTTCTGCTCCAGTATTGCCAGAGCGCGCTGAAAGATGCGGAGCAACAGGTCGAGATTCTCGAAGGCGACACGCTGAAGAACTGGATGTCCGATGACAAGTGAAGATTTCCAGTCCTGGGTGCATGCGCGCCAAGTGAGGATGGAATCCGCGCTGGAAGCTTGCCTGCCGGAATCGGATGCGCAGCCCAGGCGCTTGCACGGTGCCATGCGCTATGCGGTTCTCGGCGGCGGAAAGCGCGTGAGGCCGCTGCTTGTCCATGCTTCAGCTGAACTGGCTGGCGCCGATGAGGCGCATGTGCTGTTCGCGTCCTGCGCAGTCGAACTGATCCACGCCTATTCCCTTGTGCACGATGACCTGCCTTCCATGGACGACGATGTATTGAGGCGCGGGAAACCGACCTGCCATGTCGAATACGACGAAGCGACTGCCCTGCTCGTGGGCGACAGTCTGCAATCGCTCGCCTTCGAGGTGCTCGCATCCGATCGCATGCTAGGCAAGAACCAGATCGAAATGATCAGGTTGCTTGCGCACGCTTCCGGGTCGAGAGGGATGGCCGGCGGACAAGCGATCGATCTCGAAAGCGTCGGCAAGCGTCTGAGTCTTCCCGAACTGGAAGCCATGCATATCAGAAAAACCGGGGAATTGATCCGTGCCTCCGTTCTGCTCGGCGCCTATTGCGGAAAGATCAATGAGGCTGAACTGGCCAAGCTGGATCATTTCGCCAAATCGATCGGACTTGCCTTTCAGGTCATCGACGACGTGCTCGATGCCGAGTCATCGACGGCGACGCTCGGCAAGACGGCAGGCAAGGACAGCCAGGACAACAAACCCACCTACGTTTCGCTGCTTGGGGCAAAGGCGGCAAGAGAGATGGCCGATGAGCTTTATGCATCCGCGCTGGAATCATTGTCCATGTTCGGGGATCGTGCATCGCGTCTTGCGCAGATGGCCGATTTCGTGGTCAGGAGGCAATTCTGATGGATGCGCTTCTGAACCAGATCGACTGTCCCGAAGACTTGAGGGGATTGGACAGGAAGTCGCTCGGCAAGCTCACCGAGGAATTGCGGCAGTACTTGATCGAAACGGTGAGCTCGACGGGCGGGCATCTTTCATCGAATCTGGGCACTGTCGAACTGACCGTCGCATTGCATTACGTGTTCAATACGCCTTATGACAGGATCATATGGGACGTGGGTCACCAGACTTATGCGCACAAGATTCTGACTGGGCGGCGGGAATCGATGGGCAAGCTCAGGATGAAAGGCGGCATATCCGGCTTTCCCAAGCGCAGCGAGAGCGAATACGACGCTTTCGGCACGGCGCATTCAAGCACGTCGATCAGCGCCGCGCTCGGCATGGCGGTTGCGGCAGGGCTGGAAGGGATACAGCGCCGCGCGATCGCCGTGATCGGGGACGGCGCGATGACGGGCGGAATGGCTTTCGAAGCGCTCAACAATGCAGGGGCGATGGACGCCAATCTGCTGGTCATCCTGAACGACAACGAGATGTCCATTTCGAGGAACGTGGGTGCGCTCGACAATTATCTCGCCAGGCTGCTTTCGGGCAGTTTCTACTCTGCGGCAAGGCGTGCCGGAGAAAAGGTGCTCAAAGTGGTTCCGCCCGTTCTGGAGCTTGCCAAGCGCGCGGAAGAACATGTCAAGGGCATGGTGACACCGGGCACGCTGTTCGAGGAGTTCGGCTTCAATTACATCGGTCCCATCGATGGGCACGATCTCGATGTGCTCATTTCCACCCTGTCCAACGTCAAGAAGCTCGAAGGCCCGCAGTTTCTGCACGTCGTGACGAAGAAGGGAAAAGGGTACGAACTGGCAGAGCAGGATCCGATTCTCTATCACGGCGTCGGCAAATTCGATTCGAAGGAAGGGATCGTGAGCGGCGCCCGGAAGAAGCCGACCTATACGGAAGTGTTCGGGAAATGGCTTTGCGATATGGCCGAAAAGGAAGACAAGCTGGTCGCCATCACGCCTGCGATGCGGGAAGGTTCGGGCATGGTCGAATTTTCGGAGCGGTTTGCAGCGCGGTATTTCGATGTCGGCATCGCCGAGCAGCATGCGCTCACTTTTGCTGCAGGTCTTGCTTGCGAGGGATTCAAGCCTGTCGTTGCGATCTACTCGACTTTTTTGCAGCGTGCCTACGACCAGCTGATTCACGACATTGCGATCCAGAATCTGCCCGTCGTGTTTGCCATTGACAGGGCAGGACTCGTCGGCGCGGACGGACCTACCCATGCAGGCAGCTTCGACCTTTCCTTCATGCGCTGCATTCCGAACATGACGGTGATGACGGCTTCCAGCGAGAACGAATTGAGGCAGATGCTGTATACGGCTTTTTTGATGAGCACGCCGGTTGCGGTACGCTATCCGAGAGGGCATGGACCAGGGGTCGAGACCGAGTCGGAGATGAAAGCGCTGGAGGTCGGGCGCGGGGAGATCGTGCGTAGCGGAAAGAAGGTTGCCCTGCTCGCCTTCGGCTCGATGGTGGAACCAGCCAGGGCAGCTGGGGATGAGCTCGGCGCGACGGTCGTCAACATGCGCTTCGTCAAACCGATCGACGAGCAGCTGATACGCGAGCTTGCGGCGAGCCACGAGCTGCTGGTGACGATCGAGGAAAATGCGGTCATGGGCGGGGCGGGCAGCGCTGTCGCCGAATGCCTGGCGCGCCACGGCATCAGTATTCCGTTGCAGAATCTGGGCCTTCCGGACACCTACATCGAACAGGGAGACTCCTCGGTCCTGCTTTCGGAATGCCTGCTGGATTCTGCGGGCATTGTCTACTCGGTCAGGGAAAGACTGGCAATAACCCGATAAGTTTACTCGGGATTGTGCGGCGGCTATAATCCCCTGTAGGCATGAACATTAAGGAATGAAGTGACTCCAGCAGACAACATCCCCGACGTGCAAAGCACGGAAGACCTGAGACGCCTGGCCATCAACAAGGTGGGCATCAAATCGATCAGGCATCCCGTGAAGGTGGCGGACAGGAGCGGTGGCGTGCAGCATACCGTTGCCATCTTCAACATGTACGTTCATCTTCCCCACAATTTCAAGGGGACGCACATGTCGCGCTTCGTCGAAATACTGAACGGCAGGGAGCGCGAAATCTCGGTCGAGTCTTTCGAGAGCATGCTTCGCCAGATGGTCGAAAAGCTTGAAGCCGAATCCGGTTACATCGAGATGAGCTTTCCCTATTTCATCAACAAGTCAGCCC
>JAJZPK010000044.1 GCA_021811205.1 Pseudomonadota bacterium | reverse complement strand
CTTTTTCTCCTATCTGGTTCGCGATCACGGTCATGCGCACAATCCCGCAGCCAGCCTCCGCCCGCCGAAATCCCCCAAGAATCTGCCCGAAGCCTTGTCCCCTGACGAGGCGAACCGTTTCCTTGCCATTGATCAGGATGACGCATTGGCGCTGCGCGACAAGGCCATGTTCGAGCTTTTCTATTCCTCCGGACTCAGGCTTACGGAGCTGAAGCAGCTCCGTCTCGGCGACATCGATCTCGAGGACGGCACGGTGCGCGTAACCGGAAAGGGGAACAAGACGAGGGTGGTGCCCGTCGGGAAAATGGCGATCGATGCGGTCGATAGATGGATGAAGGAGCGGGAAAATCTTGTCAAGGATGGAGAGCGCGCGCTTTTCCTGGGCAGAGGCGGACGCCCCATCGGCCAGCGCGCGATCCAGTACAGGATCAGCGAATGGGGGGTCAAGCAGGGCATGCCTCAGCATGTCCATCCGCACATGCTGAGGCATTCCTTCGCTTCCCACGTGCTTCAGTCATCAGGGGATTTGAGGGCGGTGCAGGAAATGCTCGGGCATGCCAGCATCTCGACCACCCAGGTCTACACCCATCTCGATTTCCAGCATCTGGCCAAGATCTACGACGCGGCGCATCCCAGGTCGAAGAAGAAGTGATCAGGCTTTCCAGAAAGCCTGATCCCATATCAAAAATCTGCCAGCTGATGCCGATCTTTATTATCGGCTGTCATATCGAGTCCCGGGTTTGAATGTCTGTCAGGCATGAATGCGATTTGAAACTTCGATCAGGTTCATGTCCGGGTCGCGAAAATAGATCGAAAGAATCGGGCCTGTTGCGCCGGTGCGCCAAACAGGCCCTTCGATGACGGCAACATCGCACGAAGCAAGGTGATCCATTACTTCGGTCAGCGGGTCGGAAGTGATGAAGCATAAGTCGGCCGAGCCGGGCGTCGGATGCTGGGATCTCGGCTCGAACTCATTCCTGTGCTGATGCAGGTTGATTTTCTGGGTACCAAATGACAGCGCTGTCCTGTTGCCTCCGAAAACAACGACTTCCATGCCCAGGACGCTGGAATAGAAGTACGCCGTTGTTTCGATGTCCCTGACGGTGAGCACCAGGTGATCAAGGCTGTCGATTTTCATGGCCAGCCATAGGCCCGTTCAACTTTGGCAATCCTGACTTCATAGCGTTCGTACCATTTGTGTCGGCCCATTTCCTGAGTGGCCAAATGTTCGGTATGGGCTTTCCAGGAAGAAATGGCTTCCGCGGAAGACCAGTATGAAACCGTGATGCCGAAGCCATTGACGCCGCGGACGCTTTCCGCTCCAAGAAATCCCGGCTGCTGGGCGGCGAGTTCCACCATTCTTGCAGCCATTTTTTCGTAACCGTCATCTCCTTCCGTTCGTCGAGACGAGAAGATCACTGCGTAATAGGGCGGTGCCGGGGCTTGGGTGAAAGGTGAAGATGCGCTCATGAGGGTCTAGATCGCGATCAGGTTCGCGTATTCCAGCGCCAGCCACTTCGTTCCCGCGCGCCTGAAATTGACCTGAACCTGGTCCATCCCTTCGCAGGCGAGCACAACGCCTTCGCCGAATTTTGGATGGAAGACGTTGGCCCCGATCCTGTATGGCGATTTCTTCTCGAATGCCGGGGCGCGTTCCTCGACATAGCCGATCGGCTGGACGAGTTCCTCCGGGATTTCCTTCAGGAAGCGTGAAGGAATGTTGTAGTTGGTCTGGCCGTGCAGCATCCTGCTTTGCGCGCAGCTCAGGTAAAGCCTTCTTCTTGCGCGAGTCATGGCGACATACATCAGGCGCCGTTCTTCTTCCAGGCCGCCCGCATCGTTCCTGCTGTTGCTGTGGGGGAATAGCCCTTCTTCCAGCCCGCTCAAAAATACCGAATGGAATTCCAGCCCCTTGGCGGAATGCACGGTCATCAGCTGGACAGCTTCTTCTCCTTCGCCGCTCTGCCGCTCGCCCGCCTCAAGCGCTGCATGCGACAGGAATTCGACGAGCGGGTCTCCCTCGGATTCGAATAGCGCGGCCGCGTTGACGAGTTCGCCCAGGTTTTCCAGCCTGTCTTCGCCGTCCTTGTCGTTGAGGTAATGCGACTTGAGGCCGCTCATCTCGATCACGGTCTCGACCATTTCGGGCAATGGCGCGCCGGAAACAGCCTGTTTCATCGATTCGACGAGATTCACGAATTCGTCGAGCTTCCTGTTCCTGTCGTGTGCCTTCGTCCAGAGGCTCGCGCTTCCCGCATCGGATTGGAGCGACTCTATCGTCTTCGCCCCGATGCCTCTTGCCGGGAAATTGACGATCCTCAGGAATGCGCCGTCGTCGTCAAAGCTGTGGACGAGCCTCAGGTAGGCGAGCGCATGCTTGATCTCCTGGCGTTCGAAGAAGCGCAGGCCTCCGTAGACCCGGTAGGGAAGATTGGCATTGAAGAGCGCATGTTCGAGCACGCGCGATTGGGCGTTCGAGCGGTAGAGCAGTGCGATGTCGCTCAAGGACACGCCTTCTCGGGCGAGCGAAGCGATTTCCTCGACGATGTATTCGGCCTCAAGAAGGTCGGTTGGCGCCTGGTAGAAGCGCAGCTTTTCCCCTCCTGCATCGCTCGTCCAGAGATTCTTTCCCATTCTGGCGGTGTTGTGGCGGATCACGGCGTTGGCCGCATCCAGGATGTTGCCGTGGGAGCGGTAATTCTGCTCGAGCTTGATGACGTCGTCGACTTTGAAGTCGCGTTCGAATTCGAGCATGTTGCCCGTGTTTGCGCCCCTGAATGCATAGATGGACTGGTCGTCGTCGCCGACGGCGAACACGGAGGTGTCCGAGCCTGCGAGCAGCTTGATCCACTTGTACTGGAGCCGGTTCGTGTCCTGAAATTCGTCGATCAGGATGTGCTTGAAGCGGTTCCTGTAATGCTCTCGGACGAGCTCGTTGCGCTTCAACAGCTCGTAGCATCTCAGCAGAAGTTCTGCGAAATCGACCGCGCCTTCCCGGTTGCACTGCGCTTCGTAGGCCTCGAATATCTGCTGGCGCGTGCGGGAAAAGGTGTCGTAGGTCGTGAGATCGTGAGGTCTCAGGCCTTCTTCCTTGTTGCCGTTGATGAAGTGCTGCAGTTCCTTGGGCGGATATTTCTCGTCGTCTATGTTGAGGTTCTTCACGACGCGCTTGATCATCGAGAGCTGGTCGGAGCTGTCCAGGATCTGGAAAGTCTCCGGAAGCCCTGCATCCTTGTGATGGGCGCGCAGCATCCTGTTGCAAAGCCCATGAAAGGTGCCTATCCACATTCCCCTGATGCTGATCGGCAGCATGGCCGAGATGCGCGCCATCATTTCCCTTGCCGCCTTGTTGGTGAAGGTGACGGCGAGAATTTCAAAGGGGGAAGCGCCGCGCTTCTGGATGAGATAGGCGATGCGCGAAGTGAGTACGCGGGTCTTGCCGCTGCCCGCGCCCGCCAGAATCAGGGCGGAACGGTGGGGAAGGGTGACGGCTTCAGTCTGCTCCGGATTCAGTCCTGAAAGAATATCCATGCTGTCTGGAAACCGGGGAACATTGTTCCCCGGGGACGATCATTTGCCCTTGTTGTGGATCATGTCGTGCATGATCGGCGCAAGGATCACTTCCAGGGCGAAGCTCATCTTTCCGCCGGGCACCACCAGGGTGTTGGAGCGGGACATGAACGAATCGTGGATCATGCTGAGGAAGTAGGGAAAATCCACGCCGTGCGGGTCGCGGAAGCGCACCACCACGAAGCTCTCATCCAGGGTGGGGATGTCGCGTGCGATGAACGGGTTGGATGTGTCGACCGTGGGTACGCGCTGGAAATTGATATGCGTCCTGGAAAACTGAGGCGTGAGGTAGTTGATGTAGTCCGGCATGCGGCGCAGGATGGTGTCGACGGTGGCTTCAGCAGAATAGCCGCGCTCAGCCGCATCCCTGTGGATTTTCTGGATCCATTCGAGATTGACGATGGGCACGACGCCCACGCCCAGATCGACATGCTTCGCCGCGTCGACCTTGTCGGTCTTCACCAGGCCGTGCAGCCCTTCGTAGAACAGGATGTCGGAGCCTGCGGGAATGTCTTCCCAGGGCGTGAATTCGCCCGGATTCAGGCTCGTTCCGAGGCGCGCATTGTGCTCTCTGGCTTCATCGTCGCTGTGGATATAGTAGCGGCGCTTGCAGACGCCCGTATCGCCGTAGGCCTTGAAGGTTTCAGCAATCTTGTCGAAATGATTGGCTTCCGGGCCGAAATGGCTGGGCGCCTGGGTGCCCTTCTTTTCTGCTTCGGCCACCGCTGCGCGGAAGGCCTTGCGGTCCATGCTGTGCAGGCTGTCCCCTTCGATGACCGCTGCGTTGATGTGTTCGCGGCGGAAAATGTTTTCAAAGGCACGCTTGACGGTGGTGGTGCCTGCACCCGAAGAGCCGGTTACGGCGATGACGGGATGTCTTTTCGACATGTTTTTCTCCTGAACTGAACGAAATCCTTGTATCCTACTACTTTAACAGAATGCGCCGATTTAAGACAGGCCGTCCCACCTAAAAGACCCTGTCGCGAGTTATAATTCCATGTTCGACAATCAGATCCGGGGCACCATGCAGCAGCAATACCATCCTTCCAGAATCGAGGCTGAAATCCAGGCCGAATGGGAAAAAACGAACGCCTTCAGGGCGGTTGAAGATACGGAAAAACCGAAATACTACTGTCTTTCCATGTTCCCCTATCCCTCGGGAAAGCTGCACATGGGGCATGTGCGCAACTACACCATCGGGGATGTGCTCTCGAGATACCACAGGATGAAGGGCTACAACGTGCTGCAGCCCATGGGCTGGGACGCGTTCGGGTTGCCGGCCGAGAATGCCGCAATGGCCAATAATGTTGCGCCCGCTGCCTGGACCTATTCCAACATCGATTACATGAAGGGACAGCTGAAGTCCCTGGGGCTGGGCATTGACTGGTCGCGCGAAGTCACCACCTGCAGGCCCGAATATTACCGCTGGGAACAATGGCTCTTCACCCGGCTTTTCGAAAAAGGGCTGATTTACAAGAAGCTCTCTACCGTGAACTGGGATCCGGTCGACCAGACCGTGCTTGCCAACGAGCAGGTGATCGAGGGGCGCGGGTGGCGTTCCGGCGCGCTCGTCGAAAAACGCGAAATCCCGATGTATTTCATGAAAATCACTGCCTACGCCGAAGAGCTTCTGAAGGATCTCGATAATCTAGACTGGCCTTCTCAGGTCAAGACGATGCAGAAAAACTGGATCGGCAAGAGCTATGGCGTGCGCTTCGCCTTCCCCTATGAACTAGACGGCAAAGAGGAAAGGCTCTGGGTCTACACGACGCGTGCCGACACCATCATGGGAGTGACTTTCGTTGCGGTTGCAGCGGAGCATCCGCTCGCATTGCGCGCAGCGCAAGGCAATCCCGAACTTGCCGCATTCATCGAGGAATGCAAACAGGGCGGGGTGGCGGAAGCGGACATCGCGACCATGGAAAAGAAGGGCATGGACACCGGGTTCAAGGTTGTCCACCCGCTGACCGGCGAAAAAGTGCCTGTCTGGGTCGGCAACTACGTGCTGATGGGCTACGGAGAGGGGGCTGTGATGGCCGTCCCTGCCCATGACGAACGCGATTTTCATTTCGCCAGGAAATACAATCTGCCGATCAAACAGTCCATTCAGGTTGAAGGAGAATGCTTCTCGAGCGATGCGTGGTCGGAATGGTGTGGAGACAAGGAAAAGGGCGTCTGCATCAATTCGGGCAAATACGACGGGCTGAATTACGATGAGGCGGTCGATGCGATCGCCGCCGACCTGAAGGAAAAAGGGCTCGGCGACAAGCAGGTGCAGTTCCGCTTGAGGGACTGGGGAATCTCCCGTCAGCGGTACTGGGGCTGTCCCATCCCGATCATCCATTGCGCAACCTGCGGCGACGTGCCCGTGCCTGACAAGGACCTGCCCGTCGTGCTGCCCGAGGACGTGGTGCCGGACGGCTCGGGCTCACCGCTTGCCAAGATGCCCGAATTTTATGAGGTCGCCTGCCCGAAGTGCGGAGGCGCGGCCCGGCGGGAAACCGACACCATGGATACCTTCGTCGAGTCTTCCTGGTATTTCGCGCGCTATGCCAGCCCCGATTCCGATTCGAAAATGGTGGACGAGCGTGCGCATTACTGGCTTCCCGTCGACCAGTACGTGGGCGGAATCGAGCATGCGATCCTGCACCTGCTTTACGCGCGCTTCTTCAACAAGCTGATGCGCGATGTCGGGCTCCTGAAGAACGACGAGCCTTTCACGAAGCTGCTGACCCAGGGCATGGTGCTGAAAGACGGCTCGAAGATGTCCAAATCCAAGGGTAATACGGTCGACCCGCAGGGACTCATCGACGAGTACGGCGCGGATACGTCGAGGCTTTTCATGATGTTCGCTTCTCCCCCCGAACAGTCGCTCGAATGGTCGGATGCGGGAGTGGAAGGCGCCTTCCGCTATTTGAAGCGGCTCTGGCTTTTCGCCTTCGAAAACAGGACGGATCTCGGCTCGGGGCAGATTTCCGAAGATGTCGGAGGTGCGCTGAAGGATGCGCGCAGGGAAATCCATCTGAATCTCAAGAAGGCCAACGACGACTACCGCCGCTGCCAGTTCAACACGGTGATTTCTGCCGCGATGAAGATGCTGAACGTACTCGAGGATGCATCTCGCTCGACCGGCAGCGGAAAGACGCTTGTCGTCAGGGAAGGGTTCGGCATCCTTCTGAGGCTTCTCTCGCCTGTGTCGCCCCACATCACGCAGAAGCTCTGGAAAGAACTCCGCTACGGGGAAAGCATCCTGGATGCCCCCTGGCCGGAGCCTGTTGAGGCCGCCCTGGAGCAGGACGAGATCGAGCTCGTCGTCCAGGTGAATGGCAAGCTGAGGGGAAGCGTCAAGGTCGCGAAAGATGCTTCGAAAGAAGAAATAGAGAAAACTGCATTGGATCAGGTCGAAAAATATACCGAAGGCAGGCCGGTCAGAAAGGTCGTCGTGGTGCCGGGCCGCCTCGTCAACATCGTGGTGTGATATGCGCAAATTCCTGCCTCTATTCCTGCTGCTGACCCTTGTCTCATGCGGCTTCCATCTGCGCGGGCAGCAGAAACTTCCATTCGAGAGCATCGCGATATCGCCGGCTGATTCTCCCCTTGCCAAGGTCCTGAGTCGGGAAATCAGGGAAGGGAACGAAGCCAGGGTGGTGAATGCGCCGGACAAGGTTTCGTACAGGCTGCAGATATTGAGTGAAGTGAGAGACAGGATCATCCTTTCCCTGGATGCGACAGGTCAGGTGAGGGAATACGAGCTGCGCTACAAGGTGGCTTTCCGGCTGCTCGATCCCAAGGGTGAGGTGGTGATTCCCAGAAGCGAACTTTTCCTCACCCGTCTCCTGAGTTACGACATTTCCGAGATCCTCGCGAAAGAGAGCGAAGCCAGTCTGCTCTACAGGAACATGCGTCAGGACGCGGCAGATCAGATCGTCAGGCGCCTTGTCGCGGCCAGGATCGATGAAAATCGATAGCGGAAGGCTCCCCGAACACCTCAAGGCCGGGCTCAAGCCCCTCTACGTGCTGCATGGCGATGCGCCATTGATCCTGGTCGAGTCGGCTGACGCGATCCGTTCTGTCGCCAGGAGTGAAGGCTTTCTGGAACGGGAAATATTGACCGTCGAGCAGGGATTCGACTGGGGATCGCTGCAGGACGCATCGCGCAGCCTTTCCCTTTTCTGCGCGAAAAAGCTCGTCGATCTCAGGATACCGTCGGGCAAGATCGGAACGGAAGGCGGGCAGGCCTTGCAGGCCTATTGCGAATCGCTCCAGCCTGACGTCCTGACCCTGATTACCCTGCCCAAGCTCGACAGGCAGACGCTTTCCTCGAAATGGTTCGAGGCGCTTGAAAAGACCGGGGCGACCGTTTCGGCCAACACGGTGGATCGGGCCGCGCTGCCCGAATGGATTTCAGGCAGGCTCGCCAGGCAAAATCAGCGGGCGGACGGGGAAACGCTGCAATTCATTGCCGACAGCGTGGAAGGAAACCTGCTTGCGGCGCACCAGGAAATCCAGAAGATCGGTCTGCTCTATCCCGAAGGGAAGATTTCCTTCGATGATGCGAAAAACGCAGTGCTGGACGTCGCGCGCTACGATATCTTCCAGCTCGGGGAAGCCATGCTGGGCTTCGACTCGGTACGCTTTGCGAAAATCCTCGAAGGGCTCAGGGGGGAAGGGGTGGCGGAAACTCTCGTGCTCTGGCAGCTGACCGATGAAATCAGGGCGATGATCAGGGTAAAGGCCGGCATGAAGGCGGGAAGGCCGCAGGCCCAGGTATTGCGGGAAGCGCGTCTGTGGGGGGCGAGACAGTCGCTCGTTCTCAGGGCTTGCAGGCGGGCGGGAGTCCGTATCCTCGAGGAAATGCTCGTGCGTGCGGCGCATATCGACCAGATGATCAAGGGCTTGCGCAAGGGAAATGTCTGGGACGAACTGCTCCAGCTCGGGGTGAATTTCGCAGCGCAGCCCAAAAACGGATAAAATACCCCATTTTACCTGGGTGCCTCATATGGACATCAAGCGCTACATGGATGGCGTCGGCAAGGGGGCGAGGGCCGCTTCCAGGCTGATGGCGAGGGCGGACACGGCGGCCAAGAACAGGGCGCTTGAAGCAATCGCCCAGGCCATTGCACGCGAGTCGGACCGCCTTTTGACGGCAAATGCCCGGGACCTGGAAGAGGCGAAGAGAAAAGGGCTGGAGCCCGCTTTCATCGACCGCCTGACCTTGTCCGCCAAAGGCGTCGCTTCGATGAGCGACGGGCTTTTGCAGATCGCTTCCCTTCCTGACCCGGTCGGCGAGATCAGCGAACTGAAATTCCGCCCGTCCGGTATCCAGGTGGGAAAAATGCGCGTGCCATTGGGCGTGATCGGCATCATCTATGAGGCGCGGCCCAATGTGACGGCTGATGCGGCAGGACTTTGCCTCAAGTCGGGGAACGCGGCCATTTTGCGCGGCGGATCCGAGGCATTGCATTGCAACCAGGCGATTGCGTCCCTGGTGCACGAGGGGTTGCGGGCAGCAGGCCTTCCCGAATCGGCAGTGCAGGTGATCGAGACGCCGGACAGGGCGGCTGTCGGCGAGCTGATCACGATGAAAAGCCATGTCGACGTGATCGTTCCGAGAGGCGGCAAAGGGCTGATCGAACGCATTTCGAACGAGGCCACGATTCCCGTGATCAAGCATCTCGACGGCGTCTGCCATGTCTACATCGACGACGATGCCGATTTCGAAAAGGCGCTCAGGATCGCGGACAATGCCAAGACCCAGCGCTACGGCACATGCAACACGATGGAAACCTTGCTCGTCGCATCATCGGTAGCCGGAAAAATTCTGCCCCCGCTTTGCGAGATCTATCTGAAAAAGGGGGTCGAGCTGCGGGGGGATGAGGCTGCGAGAAGCATCGTTCGTGAAATGAAGGCTGCCACCATGGACGACTGGGGAACCGAATATCTCGCCCCGATACTGAGCATTCGCGTCGTGAAGGATCTGGACGAGGCGATGGATCACATCGCCCTTTACGGTTCCCAGCATACCGATGCCATCGTCACCGAGGACTATTCGAAAGCCAGGCGCTTCCTCAGGGAAGTCGATTCGAGTTCGGTCATGGTGAATGCATCGACCCGCTTCGCGGACGGCTTCGAATACGGGCTGGGGGCCGAGATCGGCATTTCGACCGACAAGCTTCATGCGAGAGGGCCGGTCGGTCTGGAAGGATTGACCAGCCAGAAATATATCGTCCTGGGGGACGGGCAGGTCAGAACCTGACAAGGAGAACAGGATGGAAAGAATGGAAGTCAAGGTGCCGGGAATCGGCAATTTCAAGGATGTCGCCATCATCGAAGTGGCGGTGAAAGCCGGCGAAAAAATAGAGAAGGATGCATGCCTCGTCACGCTCGAATCGGACAAGGCGACGATCGACGTGCCTTCCCCCTATTCGGGCGTCGTCAAGGAAGTGCTGGTCAAGGTGGGGGACCTCGTTTCGGAGGGTTCACCTCTGCTTTTCATGGAAACGGAATCTTTGCAGGAATCTGTACAGGAAGCGGCACCGGCATCTGCAATCGAAAAATCCGAGCTTCATGCCGAAGTGCTTGTCCTGGGTTCGGGGCCGGGCGGATACACGGCAGCCTTCAGGGCGGCCGACCTCGGAAAAAGCGTGATCCTCGTCGAACGCCATGCAACCCTAGGCGGGGTCTGTCTCAACGTGGGCTGCATCCCTTCCAAGGCGCTGCTCCATGTGGCCAAGGTCATTACCGAGGCGGAAGAAGTGAGCGCACACGGCGTCTCCTTCGGCAAGCCCAGGATCGACATCGATGCGGTACGGGAATGGAAGAACGGCGTGGTCGGAAAGCTGACCCGCGGGCTTTCAGGGCTCGCCAAGCAGAGGAAGGTGAAAGTGGTGAGGGGGGAAGGAAAATTCCTCTCCAGCCATTCGATCGAAGTTGCAACCGCCGAGGGACCCAAGACGATTTCCTTCGACAACGCGATCATCGCCGCGGGATCCAGCGTCGCCAGGATTCCCGGTTTTCCCTACGAGGATCCCAGGATCATCGATTCGACGGGGGCGCTTGCACTGGAATCGATACCTGAAAGAATGTTGGTCGTTGGCGGCGGCATCATCGGGCTCGAGATGGCTGCAGTCTACAGCGCGCTGGGGTCGAAGATCACCGTCGTCGAATTGATGGATTCACTGATTCCCGGAGCGGACAAGGATATCGTCAAGCCCCTTCACAAGCATGTCGAGAAGCGCTACGAAGCCATCCTCCTGAAGACGAAGGTGTCGAAGATGGAGACGCAGAAGGAAGGCATCAAGGTCCATTTCGAGGGTGAAAAGGCAATCGATCCGCAAGTCTTCGACAAGATCCTGATGGCGGTGGGTCGCCGCCCCAACGGCAAGCTGATCGGCGCGGAGAATGCGGGGGTTCATGTCGACGAACGCGGCTACATCCCGGTCGACAAGCAGGGCAGAACGAACGTGCCCAACATTTTCGCCATAGGCGACATCGTCGGGGAGCCCATGCTTGCCCACAAGGCGACCTATGAAGCCAAGATCGCGGCCGAGACCATCGCCGGGCACAAAGCCTATTTCGATGCGCTCACCATTCCTTCCGTCGCCTACACCGATCCTGAAGTCGCCTGGATGGGGCTGACCGAAAGGGAAGCGAAGGAAAAGGGAATCGAATACGAGAAGGCCGCCTTCCCCTGGGCTGCGAGTGGGCGTGCGCTCTCCACGGGGCGCGACGAGGGAATGACCAAGCTCCTTTTCGCAAAGGATACCGGGAAGCTGCTCGGGGCGGGAATGGTCGGTACCAATGCAGGGGAACTCATCGCCGAAATGGTGCTCGCGCTCGAGATGGGCGCGGATGCGGAAGACATCGCGCTCACGATCCATCCTCATCCGACGCTTTCCGAGACGCCGATGTTCGCATCCGAAATCCATCTCGGCAGCATTACCGATCTCTACATGCCGCGCAAGTGATGCATCGCCATGAGCGCAAGACTGAGGGAAATCCCTTACAACTACACCTCCTTTTCTGACCGCGAAATCGCCATCAGGCTGCTCGGGGTTGATGCCTGGGAAACGCTCAACGAACTGAGGAGCGAACGCGTGACCGGGCGTTCGGCTCGCATGCTCTACGAGGTGATGGGCGACATTTGGGTGGTGTCGAGAAACCCCTACCTGCAGGACGACCTTCTTTCAAACCATGAAAGAAGGGCTGCGCTCGTGCATGCGCTGAGGCATAGGCTTTCTGCGATCGAAGAGCGTCGCCAGGAAAACGAGAAGGTCAAGTTCCTGCTGGAGAAGGCGCATCTGGCCGTGAATGCATTCGAGGCGGAATTCGAGGAAACGCTGAAGCTGAGGCGGCGCGCGCTGAAGCTGCTGTCGAAATACACGCGCCGCGACAACATCGCCTTCGACGGCCTGGCAAGGGTCTCCCATGTCACCGATGCGACCGACTGGCGCGTCGAATATCCCTTCGTCGTGATCAGCCCTGATCTTGAAGCCGAAGTGGCGAATCTGGTTGCAGCCTGCATCGAGCTCGAGCTCACCATCATTCCGCGAGGCGGCGGGACGGGCTATACGGGCGGCGCTGTTCCGTTGACCCGGCGCTCTGTCGTGATCAACACGGAAAAACTCGACACTCTGGGCAATACGGAAATGCTGAAGCTTCCGGGGCTGGAGGAGGAAGTGCCTACCATTTTCTGCGGTGCAGGGGTGGTGACGCGGCGCGTGATGGACAAGGCGGAAGACTCCGGCCATGTCTTCGCGGTCGATCCCACGTCAGCGGATGCTTCCTGCATCGGGGGCAATGTCGCCATGAATGCGGGCGGAAAGAAGGCCGTGCTCTGGGGGACTGCGCTCGACAATCTCGCTTCATGGAAGATGGTCGATCCGGACGCGAACTGGATGGAAATCGAGCGGCTCGACCACAATCTGGGCAAGATCCACGACATCAAAATGGCCCGGTTCAGGATCAGCCGCTATGCGCGAGACGGCAAGACGCTGCTTGCCGAGCCCGAAATCCTGGAGATCGAGGGAAGGAAGTTCAGGAAGGAAGGACTCGGCAAGGACGTTACGGACAAGTTCCTTTCGGGTCTTCCCGGCATACAGAAGGAAGGGTGCGACGGCATCATCACCTCCGCCCGATTCATTCTGCACAAGATGCCCAGCTACACGAGGACCGTTTGTCTCGAATTCTTTTCCGAAATCAGGGAGGCGGTGCCCGCCATCGTCGAGATAAAGGATTATCTCGATGCCCATGAGAAGGCGACCCTCGCAGGCCTCGAGCATCTGGATGCGCGCTACCTGAAGGCGGTGGGCTATTCGACCAAATCCAGATCGAGCCTGCCCAAGATGGTGCTGATCGCGGACATCGTTGGGGAGGATGAAGACGCCGTTTCATCTGCCGCATCACACGTGGTGAAGCTGTCCAACGCGAGAGGCGGAGAAGGCGCGATCGCAGTGACGGCGGAAGCAAGAAAGAAATTCTGGCTCGATCGGGCGCGCACGGCTGCGATCGCCAAGCACACCAATGCCTTCAAGATCAACGAGGATGTTGTGATTCCGCTCCCGCGGCTGGGCGAATATTCGGACGGCATCGAGCGGATCAACATCGAGCTTTCGATCAAGAACAAGCTCAGCCTTCTGGATGCGCTTGCAGATCGTTTCGAGGAAACATTCGCGCTCGTGCAGGACGAAGAGAAGATCGATGCAGGGGAGCTTCTCGGAGACAGGCTTGAACAGGCCAAGGCGCTCATCGAAGAGACGAGGGGGCGCTGGGCTGCGCTGCTTGAAGGGCTTTCGGATGAAGCCACTTTCAGGGCCGTCCAGTCGCACGAAATCAGGGTTTCCTGGAAAAGCGAAGTCCGCGCGAGGCTCCACCAGATCTTTTCGGGCAGGGTCTACCAGAAGATACTCGAGGAATGCGATGCGGTTCACGCCAGGATACTGAAGTCGCGCGTTTTCGTCGCGCTGCACATGCATGCGGGCGACGGCAACGTGCATACCAACATCCCCGTCAATTCCGACGATTATGCCATGCTGCAGGAAGCGAACGAGGCGGTGGCCAGGATCATGGTGCTCGCCAAGTCCCTTGGCGGGGTGATTTCCGGCGAGCACGGCATCGGCATCACGAAGATCGAATTCCTCGAGCCCGGCGAGCTCGAGCCTTTTTCCGCATACAAGGCCAAGGTTGACCCGCAAGGGCGCTTCAACAAGGGAAAGCTGATTGCAGGTTCTGACCTCGGAAACGCCTATACGCCAAGCTTCAACCTGCTCGAACTGGAGAGCCTGATTCTCGAGCAGAGCGAGATAGGGAAGATATCGGATTCGATCAAGGATTGTTTGCGCTGCGGCAAGTGCAAGCCGGTCTGCAACACGCATGTGCCGCGCGCCAACCTGCTCTACAGCCCGAGGAACAAGATATTGGGAACGAGCCTTCTGGTCGAGGCATTCCTGTACGAGGAGCAGACCCGGCGCGGCGTGTCCTTCAGGCATTTCGACGAATTCTGTGACGTGGCCGATCATTGCACCGTCTGCCACAAGTGCGCGAATCCCTGTCCGGTCAAGATCGATTTCGGCGACGTTTCGATCATGATGCGCAATTTCCTGAGGAGAATGGGCAAGAAGAAAGCAAGCCCGGGTACCCAGGTCGCCATGTTCTTCCTCACGGCGACCGATCCGGATACGATAGCCATGACGCGCAAGCTCATGATCGAATGGGGATACAGGCTGCAGCGCCTGGGGCACAGCGTCGCCAAGAAACTGGGGCTGATCCAGAGGCAGGCCCTGCATCCTCCCGCAACGGTCGGTCGTCCGCCAATTCAGGCCCAGGTGATCCATTTCCTCAACAAGCCGATGCCGGGCAAGCTGCCTAAGAAGACATCGCGCGCGCTGCTCGATATCGAGGATGACAAGATCGTCCCGGTGATCCGCAATGCGGCCAAGGCGAACGAGGATTCGGATTCCGTATTCTATTTTCCTGGCTGCGGGTCCGAACGGCTTTTCAGCCAGGTGGGGCTGGCCACACAGGCGCTGCTTTTCGAGATCGGCGCACAGACCGTGCTTCCGCCGGGCTATCTTTGCTGCGGCTATCCCCAGACTTCGGCCGGCGAAGGCGATGTCGGCCAGGAAATCATCACCAAGAACCGCGTGCTTTTCCATCGCCTTGCAAATACGCTGAATTATCTCGATATCAAGACCGTCATAGATCG